>DATDCY010000072.1 GCA_036524115.1 bacterium
CGCCCCGGCACCGGCGGCGCCCGCTCCGGCATCGGGAGGCTATGGCGCGCCGGCACCCAAGCCGGCGGCCCCGGCCTCCGGCGGCTACGGCGCCCCGGCTCCGGCGGCACCCGCCCCGGCCTCCGGCGGCTATGGCAAATAAACTGACGGACACAACACAGCGACCGGTCGTGGAGGTGCGTGAAGGATGAAGAAGATCCTCGTCGCCGTTGACGACACGAAGGGCTCGAAGGCCGCCGTCGCGACGTTCACGGCGTGCATCGCCGACTTCAAGCCGCTGGAAATGGTACTTGTGCACGTCGAGAAGATCGAAGGCCGCTCGCTCATGGACGAGATGCTCGGCGAGCCGGAGATGTCCACGCTGCGCGAGGCGGTCAAGGACACCGATCTGAAAGCGGTCCTCGACCGCAGGGCGGAGCGGATCTTCTCGTACTATCGTCCGGCGTTCGAGCTGGCCGGCTGCAAGAACGTCCGGACGGTCGTGCGCAGCGGCCACCCGGCCGAGGAGATCCTGGCGGTGGCCGCGGCGGAGCAGGCGGAGATGATCGTCGTCGGCGCGCGCGCCTCCGGCGCCACCCACCGGTTCATGGGGAGCGTGAGCCGGGAGGTCACCGACCACGCGGAGGTCCCCGTCCTCGTCGTCAGGAACCGGGAATAGGACGGGCCGCGCTCCCGCCGGCACCGGCTCTCGCGCATGAGCGCTGACGGCGGGAGCGCGCCGGTCCTCGTCCTCGGCGGCGGCCTCGCCGGGCTCGCCGCCGCGCACGCGCTGACGGCCGCCGGCCGCGAGGTTCTCGTCCTCGAGGCCGGCGACGTCGTCGGCGGGCTCTCGCGCACGGAGGTCTTCGGCGACTTCCGCTTCGACCTCGGCGGCCACCGCTTCTTCACCCACGACGCGGAGGTCGCCGCCCTCGTCCAGGGGCTCCTCGGCGAGGAGCTGATCGATGTCCCGCGCTCGAGCAAGATCCTCCTGCGCGGCCGCTACGTGGACTACCCGCTGCGGCCCGCGAACGCCCTGGCCGCGCTCGGGCCCGCGACGACGGCGCGCGTCGTCGGCGACTGGCTGCTCGAGCAGCTGCGCGGGGCCGCCGCACGGCGGCCGGACGTCTCGCTCGAGGACTGGGTCGTGCGGCGCTTCGGCCGCACGCTGTTCACCATCTACTTCAAGGAGTACAGCGAGAAGGTCTGGGGCCTGCCCTGCGACCGGATCAGCGTCGGCTGGGTCTCGCGCCGCATCGAGGGGCTCTCGCTGGGCCGCGCCCTCCACGACGCGTTCACGCGGGGGCACCGCGCGAGCATCGCGACCCTCGTGGACCGCTTCGCCTACCCCCGCCTCGGGATCGGGCGCCTCGCCGAGCGCTTCGCCGAGGAGCTCGCGCCGCGCGGCCGCGTCCTCTGCGGCGCGCGCGTGGCGCGGGTGCGCCACGCGGCGGGCCGCGTGCGCGAGGTCGTCGCGGTGACCGCGGCCGGCGAGCAGACCTTCGCAGCCGGCGCCGTCGTCTCGACGATCCCGCTGCCGGCGATCATTCGCGTGCTCGATCCGGCGCCGTCGGCCGCGGCGCTGCGGGCGGCGGCCGGTCTCGGCTTCCGGGACCTGGTGCTGGCGGCGGTCGCCGCCGACCGCCCCGCCATCACGGACCAGAGCTGGATCTACCTCCCCGACCGGACCGTCCCCTTCGGGCGGCTCCACGAGCCCAAGAACTGGTCCGCCGCCATGGCGCCCCCGCACCGCTCCCTGGTCGTCGCCGAATGGTTCTGTTCCCGCGGCGACGCGGTCTGGGAGGCCGACGACGCCTCGCTCGCCGAGCGCACCGCCGCCGGCCTCGAGCGGCTGGGCTACCTGGCGCGGCGCGAGGTCGCGGGAGTGCGCATCGTGCGGGTCCCCGCGGCCTACCCGCTGTTCGAGGTCGGCTACGAGGAGCGCGCCGCGGCTGTGCGCGAAGGCCTCGCCGGCCTCGCCAACCTGCTGATTGCCGGTCGCAGCGGCTGCTTCGCCTACCAGAACATGGACCACGCGATCCGCTCCGGACTGGATGCGGCGCGGGCGCTGCTGCGCGGGGAGGGCGGGCCGTGAAGTGCGCGCTCGTGATCCCCGCGTGGTCGCCCGAGGAGATCTTCCCGAGCCGGACGGCGGCGGCGCAGATCAACTACTGGCAGCCGCTGGGCACGCTCTACGTCGCCTCGAGGCTGCGGGAGGCCGGCCACGAGGTGCGCTTCCTCAACGGCGCGTTCCGCGGCCGCGAGCAGATCCTCGCGGAGCTGGCGGCGTTCGCGCCACGCCTCGTCGGCCTCTACTCGACGGCCTTCGGCTGGCCCAAGGCGGTCGCGGCCGCCGCTGACGTCCGGGGAATCCTGCCCGGCGCCTGCATCGTCGCCGGCGGCCCCTTCCCCTCGTGGGCGGGGGCGCGGTGCCTGCAGGAGGCGCCGGCGCTCGACGCGGTGGCGATCGGCGAGGCGGAGGAGACCATGGTCGAGCTGGCGCTGCGACTCGAGGAGCGGCGGGACCTCGAGGGCGTCGCGGGCCTCGCCTTCCGCCGCGGCGGGCAGATCGTCGAGAACGCGCCGCGCCCGCTCGCCCTCGACCTCGACCGGTTCCCCTTCCCGGCGCGCGACCTGCTCGGGGATCTGCGGGCGTATGTCCCCCCGCCGGCGACCTACCGGCGCGCGCCCGTGGCCGTGATGATCACCTCGCGCGGCTGCAACCGCCGCTGCATCTTCTGCTTCCAGATGGACCGCGAGCGCCGCATCCGCTACCGCGGCGTGGACAACGTCATCGCGGAGATCCGCCAGCTCGTCGCGGAGGGCTACCGCGAGATCAAGTTCCTCGACGACACGCTCGCCGCGGATCGCTCGCGCGCGCTCGAGATCGCCCGCCGCATCCGCGCCGAGCGCCTCGACATCGCCTGGTTCGCCTCCGCCTGCGTGCACCAGGTCGACGAGGAGCTGCTGCGGGAGTTCCGGCGCGCCGGCTGCTGGGCGATCCTCTTCGGCGCGGAAAGCGGCGTGCAGAAGAATCTCGACGCGCTGCGCAAGGGGATCAGGCTCGAGCAGACGCGCCGTGCCGTGCGCGCGGCGAAGGCGGCGGGCCTGCGCGTGCACACGCCCTTCATCTTCGGCATCCCGGGCGAGACCTACGCCGAGGGGCTCGAGACGATCCGCTTCGCCTGCGAGCTGGACCCGGACCTCGCGAGCTTCCACGCGCTCACGCCGTTCCCCGGCTCCGAGCTCTGGGAGCGGCGCCACGAGCTGGGCACCGTCGCGGACGATCTCTCGACCTTCACCTACCAGGGCGCGGCGTTCGTGCCGCGCACGATGAGCCGCGAGCAGATCCAGGAGCTGCGACAGCTGGCGTACCGCAGGTTCTACTCACGACCCGGCTACCTCGTGCGCCGCACGCTGGGGATACGCTCCCTGCACGAGGTGCGCGCCGCCTGGCGCGGCGCCCGCAGCCTCCTCGGTCTCTGGACCGGGCGGCGCGTCTTCTCGCGCGAGACCGCGCGGGACCCCTGGAAGAGGACGAGGTAGCGCCCGTACCCGCTGCGTTGCCATGACGGATCATGACGCTCCCGACTGACCTGCGCGGCACGTTCCCTACAGAAGGCGGGAGGCTAACACCGCGGGCGGCCTCGTATCAGGGCACCGGCTTGGAGGCCGCTCAGACGGGGTCAGATGCAAGGCGCCGGACGATCCGGCGACCGAGGCGGCCTCGCGGCCGCCGCAGGGAGGCGGGAGGAGGGCAACGCCGCAGATGGCCCCGTATCAGCGGCCGTCACGCGGGAGCCAGACGCTCGCCAGGGTCCGGAACCGGAAGACGGCGTCGCGCCAGAAGACCGCGTCGGGCGGCCGGCTGCCGACCCGCTCCGCGAGCGCCGCGGGCAGCGGCGCGGCCGGGTCCCCCGAGACCAGGACGAGCGCGGTCCCGGCCCCCGGGGCGGATGCCGAACGGTACCAGGCCGGCAGCGCCCCCTCCCAGCTGAAGCGGAACGACGAGGTGCGCAGCTGCTCCGGGGGCGGCGGCGCCGGCGCGGGCCCGAGCGTGACGACCCGCGCGGCGGTGTGGTAGTCCAGCAGCGGCACCGCGACCTCCGGGTTGAGCGCGAGACCCGGCGTCGGCACGACCGCGACCGCGGCCTCGCGGACGCCGCGCGCGTCCAGGTAGCGTCCCGCGTCGCGCAGGTTCGCGGTGTTCACCCATTGGAGAAAGGGCAGATCGACCGCGAAGACGGTGACGAGCGAGAAGCCGACGGCGGCGAGGGCGGCGAAGCGCCGCGAGCGTCCGGGCAGCGCCGCGAGGCCGCGCGCCGCCAGCAGGGCGATCATCGGGAAGGCCGGCAGCAGGTAGCGCGAGCGCCGCACGCCCAGTGCCAGGAGCACCAGCGGCACCGCCGCGGCAACGAGGATGCGCCGGTCGCGCTCGCGCCACCCGCGCCAGAGCGCCGCGAGCGCGGCGCCCGCCAGCAGCGGGTGCGCCTGGAAGAGGAAGGTCGACGGGTAGCCCTCGACCCAGCGGCGCAGCCCCTCCCACTGGAAGCTCGAGAGCAGCGCCAGCTGGCGCTGGACGAGCCCCGGCCTGGCAAGCGCGAAGAGCGCCGGCGCCAGCGCCGCGATCGCGCCGGCGGCCGCCACGCGGGCGACCGCCGCACGCCCCCGTCGCGGCGCCTCCAGCAGGAGCACGGCCGCGCCGGCCGCGCCCAGGAGCACCCAGGTGGAGTACTTGACGAGGAGCGCCGCGGCCAGGGCGAGGGCCGCCGCGAGCAGGCGCGGCGCCCCGCCGCGAGCGACCAGGGCGAGCAGCGCCCAGACGGCGACCGTCACCGCGGCCATCGCCGGCACGTCGGCCATGAGCAGCGGCACGTTCACGAGCAGACAGGGCGCCGCCAGCAGCAGGAGGGCGGCCCCGGCGCCGGTGGCCGCGTCCCAGAGGAGGGAGCCGATGCGTGCCGTCGCGCAGGCGGTGGCCGCGAACAGCGCTGCCGTGACGATCTGGGAGACCCAGCGGTGTTCGCCGATCAGCGAGAACATCGTTCCGTACAGCAACCCCGGCAGCGGCAGGTCGGTCCAGGCGGGCAGCGCCGTGCCCCAGCCCCGGAAGAACGCGCGCGCGCCGTGGAGCGCAAGGTACTTGGCCTCGATGAAGTAGCGCGCCGCGTCGACGATCGCCTCGGGCTCGGCCGCAAGCGCGACGCCGAGCCCGAACGCGGCGAGCGCCACCAGGGGCACGCGCCAGCGCTCCCGCACCTGCCAGCGGCAGAGCAGCCATGCGGCCGCCACGACCGCCAGGTGCAGCGCCCAGAGGCCTGCGAGGCTGCGACCTCCCAGCACCCAGCCCCAGGAGGTGAGGCTGTTGTCATCGAACGACCGCAGCGCGACCAGCAGCGGGAAGAGCACTGCCGCCGCCAGCACGGACGGGAGCGGCGGGCCGCCCCCGTCCGCGTCGCGCTGCGTCTCGGGGCCGGGCTGCACCATGGCCGGGCCAGCCTATCACAGCGGCGCCGGGAAACGAGGCCTCCGAGCCGGCCGGCGACCGTGGCGCACCACGCGGGGCCCGGGCCGAGTTGACACGTCGGGCACGGTGCGGTACCTAGTCCCGTGGAGATGACGGCGACGGCACGCAGACGCCTGGCACGGAGATCCTGCACGTTCGCGGGCGTGGCCGTGCTCCTGCTCGCGACTGCGGCCCGGGCCGCCGTCGTGGCCGAGGGGACGTACACGATCACCGCACCCGAGCGCCGCACGATCCCCTTCCGCATGGTCCTGACGCCCACGGGCGCGCGCATCGCCCCGGCAAGGGGCGAGGTCCTGATCTTCTCGTACGAGCAGAAGTCGGCGCTGGTCGTCGACGACCCGGGGCGCAGCTATTTCCTGCTCCCGCTCGAACTGGTGACGCCGCTGCTCTCCGCCGGCCTCGGCTACGACCCGCGCGGCCTCGGCGCCACCGCCTCGGGCGCGACGAAGACGCTCCTCGGCCAGCCGTGCGGCGAGGTCGTCGTCAGCGGGCGTTCTCCGCGGCTGCTGCTGCGGTCCTGGCGCGTCTCCGACGAGGCGTGGAGCCGGGACTACGCGCGGCTCGAGCGCGCGCTGGGGCTCCCGTGGGCGGCGGCGAGTCCTCCCGCCCTCTTCGTGGGGCTGCCGCTGGCGGGGACGGTCGAGATCGACGGCGAGCGCCCCTACCGTGCGTCCTGGCAGATCACGAAGCTGGCGCGCGACGAGCGCGCTGGGGAGGACTTCTCGGTCCCGGACGGCTACCGGATGGACCTGGAGCGTCTCCTGGCGGCGCAGCGGCGTCGGTAAGGGCCACCCGGGCCCCGGCAGGGGCGCATTTTGCCCTTGCTGGAACCGGCAAAAGACGTTAACCTTATTAGCAAGATCGGTCCCGTCCCAGCGGGATTCGTGCCGGCACCGTTCTCCGGCGGAGGTTTTTGTGGCTATGGACGGTTCGTTGGACGTACTGCTGCGCAACTCGACGGTCCGCCTGGGCTCCTGTTCCAGGGAGATCTTCCGGGTCGGCCTGTCGCTCGTCGCGGATGGGGATGTCTGCGTCTGCGGCCTGCACCCCGAAGGGACGGGGCCGCGCGAGGCGTGCCGTTCGTTCACGGCGTCGCTGCGCTCCGCACCCTCCGCGCGGGTGCGCTGTCCGGAGGGGCTCACCGTCCTCGTGCGGGCGGTGAATCTGCCGTTGGCGCAGCCGCTGCTGCTCGCCTCGCAGGGCTTCCTCGAGGAGAGCGCGGGCGACGATGCGCGCACGAACGGGATTCCCCGGCTCTCGCCCATCCAGATCTCCCAGTTCGAGAGCTTCATCGACCTCGGGGTCGACGTGCTCGCCGGCCTCTTCCGGGCGGCCTCGCTCGGCGTCACCGAGGAGGTGCGCGAGGAGGCCTGGCGGGACCTGCTCGGCTCGCCGACGATCGTCGGCATGAGCCCGGCCTCGCGGAGCCTGCGCGAGGCGCTGCCGACCGCCGCCAACAGCGCGGAGCCGCTCTTCGTCGACGGCGAGCCCGGCAGCGGCCGGCGGATGCTGGCGGCCGCCGTGCACCGCCTCGGCCCGCGCGCTGGCCGCCCCTTCGTCGCCGAGTCCCTCGCCGCCCTCCCGGAGAGCCTGCAGGAGCCGGAGATCTTCGGCGCCGGCGGCACCGGGGGCCTCGTCGCTGAGGCCGCGGGCGGCACCCTGTACCTCGGCGAGATCGAGCGCCTGAACGCGCGCTGCCAGGAACTGCTGCTGTCCCTGCTGGCGCAGGGGCAGGGCGCACCCCGGGTCATCGCCTCCGCCGACGCCGACCTCGAGGAGGCCGTGCGCCGCGGCCGCTTCCGCAACGACCTCGCGGCTCGGCTGCGGGCCCGGACCATCGCCGTCCAGCCGCTGCGGGAGCGGCCCGAGGACATTCCGCTGCTGGCGGAGCACCTGGCGCGGCGACGCGCCGCTGCCGCCGGGGCCATCGCGCCCGCGCTGACGCCGGAGACCCTCGAGACGCTGAAGCGCTGCCCCTGGACGGGCAACGTGCGGGAACTGGACGAGGAGCTGGCGCGCGCCGCGGCGGGCCGGTCCGTGATCCGGCCCGAGGACATCGCGGGCCTGCGCGCCAGGGCGGGCCGGGCTCCCGCGGGCGCCGCCGGGGCGCCGCTGCGGCGCGCGGTCGGGGATCTCGAAGTAACCCTCATCGAGCAGGCGCTGTCCGAGACGAACTGGAACAAGAGCCGGGCCGCCCGGACGCTGGGCCTCAGCCGCCTGGGCCTGCAGAAGAAGATCGACCGCTACGGCATCGACCGCCGGCGGTAGACTAAACGAGACGAGGGGAGCAGCCGCGTGAGCACCTGCAGCATGAGCGGGGACATCGGACGCTGCCGCTACGGGCTCAACGCCTTGTGGAGCGTCCGCGGCGACCTTGCGGGCTCGCTGGCGCGCCGCTTCGCCGAGCGCGTCGGGCTCTTCTTCCGCAGCGAGTCCGCGTCCCTCCTCGTCGACCTGCGCAGGGCCGGGCTGATCGACAGCGTCGGCGCCGCGCGGCTGCGCGAGCTGCACGAGCGCCACGCCGGCTTCCTGCTCGTCGGGCGGCCCGCGTCCTGGATGGACCTGCCCCTGGGCGTGCGTCGGACGCTCGCCGAGCTGCGCCCCGCGCCGGACCTGGAGACGGCCCTGGCCGCCCTGGCCCCCGCGCACGCCTCCGCACACACCGAGCGGCGCAGCCACCCGCGCATACCGCTGCAGGTCCCCGTCGAGGTCCTCTGCGCCGGGCGCCTCGCCCCCGCCTCCCTGCGCGACATCAGCCGCGGCGGCCTGCACCTGGAGCTGCTGCCCGAGGGCTGGCTCGGCGAGGCGCGCAAGACCGGCGCCGCGACGACCCTCGGGATCGTCGGCCTCGACGCGGACCCGCTCGCCCGCGAGCTGACCGCGCGCTTCGGCCGCGGACCGGTGCTGGCGGTGCCGGTCCGCGCGCTCCCCGGCGGGGTCCTCGGCGCCCGCTTCGCCGGCAG
>DATDCY010000073.1 GCA_036524115.1 bacterium
CCACCGCGCAGGGCTCCACCCCGGCCGCCGGCGCGCCGGGGACGGGCGGCGACGAGCCCGACGAGGCGCAGGCGACCTGGCTGCTCCCCGTCTACACGCGCGAGTTCTACGACTCGCTCGAGGGCTGGGAACGCCGGATCCAGCGGGCCGCCTTCAAGCAGGCCCACCTGCTGGCGCAGGACCACCGCCACCCCAGCCTCCGGGCGCTCCCGCTGGAGGGGCTGCCGGGGTACTACCGGGTCCGGGTCGCGACCGACGTCCGGCTCATCTACCGCCGCGGCGAGAACCAGGCGGCGGTGGAGATCCTCTCGCTGATCGACCGCGAGGATCTCGATCGGTACGTGCGCCAGGCGAAGACAAGGGGGTAGCGATCCCTCTCCCTCACCGAGCAGGGGAAGCGCATCTAAAGGCTAGGAAAGTCCGGCGGTAAGGACGCGGAAGATGTAGTCGGGATTCCACGCGGCGATCTTTCGCTTCGTGGGCGCGCCGTGCTTCTCCGACTTCTCGTTTCGCAGGAGCATGAGCGCGATCCGCGCCATGAGGGCGAAGTTCTGTGCCCCCACCTCGTTCCGGATGATGCGGCGGTCCTCGCCGAAGGTGACGTCGAGGGACCAGTGGAGGTGGTTCTCGATGCCCCAGTGCTCGCGAACGACGCGGGCGTGTACTTCGGGATCTGGCGGGAGACTCGACACGTAGTAGTGGCGCTCCGTGCTGGTCTTGCCGTTGATGAGCCGAACTCGCTCGACCTGCACGGCGGTGCGCCGGTCAGTCCACTGCGCGCGCTTCCCGGCCGGCCATTCGCTCGGCTCGAGCACCCGAACGGTTCGCTCTTCAACCCGGCCGTGGGCGTCGTCCCGCGTGACGTGCGTCGGGACGCCTACGTATTGCTTGGACTCGGCTTCGGCGAAGAGTTCCGCCACGTACTTGTGTTGCCTGCCGCGGTTGCCCTTGAGCGCCAGGACGAAGTCCGCGCCTTTCGCGCGGATGGCGGTCGTCATCTCGGCCGTGCAGCCGTTGGCATCCGTGGTGACGATGGCTCCCTGGAGCTCCAACAGGGCGAGCATCTCCATGCTCGCCCCCGTCTCCCCGGAAGCGCCGCGCGTGACGGCGCGCTGCGAGAGCAGCAGCCGCTGCTGCGTGGCCCATACATGGACGAGATGGAGCGGAGTCTTGGACCCTGCCTTCTTGATCGCGCCTTTGAGCGACTTCCCGTCGATCGCGATGACCTCACCTTCGAAGCTCTTCGCGAGCCCCGCCACGAGCTCTCGAAAGCACTTCTCGAACGCCTTCGGCTCCAGCGACGAGAAGACGCGGCTGAAGGTGTCAGCACAGGGCACGCCGCTCGGCATGTCGAGGAAGGACTCCAGCCACTCCTTGCGGTTCTTCGCGAAGGCCGAGAGCTGATCCCACCCATCCGCGCCAGCGACGACCCCGCACAGCGCCATCACGAGGATGTTCAGCAAGGAGTGCAGCCGCGTCCGTTCAACGCGCGGATCGGGCAGGTTCTGGAAGTGTTCGACGACGAGCGAGACGAAGGGGGGCGGATGCTTTCGCATCCGCCCCGTAGATCACGCCCGAAATGCCCCGTCGATCCCCCTGCGCTAAGGGATCGATCTAAATGGGGTTTAGGTGCGCTCCCCCTGCTCATCGAGGGAGAGGGTCAGGGTGAGGGAGCAGCCTCACGTGCGGACGACGACGTCGATCCAGTTCTCCAGCACCTGCGCCGCCCACGGGGTCGCCCGGACGGTGCCGAGGGCCGCCGAGCAGCCGCCCGGGCGCGCGGCGGAGAGCATGCGCCGGCTCGCGGCGATCGTCGCGCGGCTGCGGGCCGCGTCGAACTCGGGGTGGAACTGGACGGCGCGGAGGTGGTCGCCCGCGGCGAAGGCCTCGACCGGCGTCCTGGCGCTGCTCGCGAGGAGCCGGG
>DATDCY010000074.1 GCA_036524115.1 bacterium
GCCCACGATAGAACGCGACGGTGGCGCCGCCGCGCGCGAGGCTCACGAGCTGCTCCATCGTCTCGAGCGGGATGAACTTCGGCGCGGGGACGAGCACGACGCGATAGCGTGCCCCGCCGCTCGTGATGAGTCGCCCGCCGATGGTCCGCGTGCCGGCGAGCTGCTTGTCACTCACGTAATCGTACATGTACCCGCGCTCGAGCATCCGCTCGGCCGCCATCCGGAACGCCGAGCTGTCGTACGGCGGGATGGCGTCGAAGTGGTCGAGCAGCGCGGCGGTCTGACCCTCCGTGCTGAACCCCTGTGACGTGAAGCCGCCAGCCGGCGCCTGGCCCGTCATGGCGAAGCCACTTCCAGCCGCCTGGCGACCGCGCGCTCGCGGGCGTTCGGCGAAGCGGTCGAAGATGGGGAAGTAGAGCAGCACGTCGTCGTCGGGCAGGCCCGACTGCATGAAGCTCTGCACGCGTGCGGCATATGCGTTGAGCTCCGCGAAGTCGCATCGGCAAGGCGGCTGCGGCGGAGCGCTTCCGGGGGGGCGGCTGAGCGATGAAACAGAGAAGACTCATCCGCTCTGGCAGACGAGACTGACCGTTCTGGGCACATTCCTGCCATTGACATCGCCGGTGTCTCGCCGTATTTTGGTGGTATGAAAGTCAAGACATCTATCACCCTCGCCGAGGACCTTCTCGAGGCCATCGACCAGCAGGCCGGCCCCAGGAAGAACCGCTCGGACTTTATCGAGACGGCGGTCCGAGCCTACATCGCCCAGCGCGTCCGCGAGCGGCAGAACTCCCACGATCTGGCGATCATCAACCGGCGCGCCAAGCACCTGAACGAAGAGGCGGCGGACGTCCTTTCCTATCAGGTGCTGCCGTGAAACGCGGCGACTTCTACCGCGTGCACCACCCCTCGGCGCGCGATCCGCGCAGATCCCGGGTCTTCCTCGTCGTCAGCCGCCAGGTGCTGATCGACTCCCGCTTCTCGACCGTCGTGTGCGCGCCGGTCTATTCGCAGCATGACGGCTTGTTCACGCAGGTTGCCGTCGGCGCGGATGAGGGTCTCAAGCACGAATCGAGCATTCACTGCGACGAACTCGTGAGCCTGCCGAAATCGTCCCTGACCGACTACATCGGCACTCTGCACCCGGGCAGGACTCCGGACCTGGACACTGCGCTGCGACTCGCCCTCGACTTGCCGTGAAGCCGAGGGAAGCAGCCCCGTGAGCCAGCTCCTCATCCAGCGCTATCTCAACCAGCTCGCCGACCTGCGCAAGGTCTCCGGCACCCACCGCGAGTCGGTCGTCCGCGAGGCGTTCAAGGACCTGCTCAAGGGCTACGCGCGCTCGCACGACCTCGTCTTCATCCCCGAGTACGAGATCGAGACGAAGACCAAGGAGCGCCGCTACGTCGACGGCGCCCTCCTCCACGCCCTGCGCATGCCGTTCGGCTACTGGGAGGCCAAGGACGAGAAGGACGACCTCGACGCCGAGATCCAGCACAAGCTGCGCCGCGGCTACCCGCAGGACAACATCCTCTTCGAGGACTCGCGCGAAGTCGTCCTGATGCAGGACGGCAGCTTCGTCATGCGCGCCCCCGTCGACGACGTCGCCAGGCTCGAACTCCTCCTCGGGCTCTTCTTCAAGTACGAGCGCCCGGAGATCTCCGAATTCCGCAAGGCGGTCGAGCAGTTCGCCACCGACCTTCCCGCGGTGCTCGAAGCCCTGCGCGAGATGATCGAGAAGGAGGCTGCCGGCAACGCCCCCTTCCGCAAGGCCGCGGTGCGATTCCTCAAGCACGCCCAGGAAACGATCAACCCCAGCCTCACCGACGCCGACGTTCGCGAGATGCTCATCCAGCACGTGCTGACCGAGGAGATCTTCTCCAAGGTCTTCGGCGAGGACGATTTCCACCGGCAGAACAACGTCGCGAAGGAGCTGTACGCGCTGGAGGGGACGTTCTTCACCGGGGACGTGAAGAAGCGCACCCTCCGCGGGCTGGCGCCCTACTACGCCGCGATCCGCGCCGGCGCCGCCCGGATCGGCAGCCACCACGAGAAGCAGACCTTCCTCAAGGTCATCTACGAGAACTTCTACAAGGTCTACAACCGCAAGGCCGCCGACCGGCTCGGCGTGGTCTACACGCCCAACGAGATCGTGCGCTTCATGATCGAGAGCGCCGACCACCTCTGCGAGAAGCACTTCGGCCGCACCCTCATCGACAAGGACGTCGAGATCCTCGACCCGGCCGCCGGGACCGGCACCTTCATCTGCGAGCTGATCGAGCACTTCCGCGGCCAGCCCGCGAAGCTGCGGCACAAGTACCGTGAGGAGCTGCACGCCAACGAGGTCGCCATCCTCCCCTACTACGTCGCCAACCTCAACATCGAGGCGACCTACGCCGCCATCACCGGCGAGTACCTGGAGTTCCCGAATCTCTGCTTCGTCGACACGCTGGACAACGTCGCCGGCCTGCGCAAGTACAGCGGGCACCAGGAGGACCTCTTCGGCGCGGTCAGCGAGGAGAACGTCGAGCGCATCAAGCGCCAGAACCGCCGCAGGATCAGCGTCATCATCGGCAATCCGCCGTACAACGCCAACCAGCTCAACGAGAACGAGAACAACAAGAACCGCGAGTACCCGGACATCGACAAGCGCATCAAGGACACGTACATCAAGGAGAGCACCGCCCAGAAGACGAAGCTCTACGACATGTACGCCAGATTCTTCCGCTGGGCCAGCGACCGCGTGGACGAGAACGGCGTGGTGGCGTTTGTCTCGAACCGGAGCTTCATCGAGAGCCGCACGTTCGACGGCTTCCGCAAGGTCGTCGGGCAGGAGTTCAGCGAGATCCACATCGTTGACCTCGGCGGCGACGTCCGCGCCAACCCGAAGCTCTCCGGCACGAAGCACAATGTCTTCGGCATCCAGACCGGCGTCGCGATCAGCTTCCTGGTCAAGCGCAAGAAGGCCCAGGGCTGCCGCATCTTCTACGCCCGCCGCCCCGAACTTGAGACCGCGGAGGAGAAGCTGACCTTCCTCGGCGGCACCGCGCTCACGAAGATCCCCTTCGAGGAGATCCGCCCAGACAAGACCAGCAACTGGATCAACCTGACGCAGAACGACTTCGACACCCTCCTCCCGATCGCCAGCAAGGAGACAAAGGCCGCGAAGAAGCCGTCGCAGGAGCGCGCGATCTTCAAGCTCTATTCCCTCGGCGTCGTGACGAACCGCGATGAATGGGTCTACGACGACGACCCCGGCGCTCTGGAGTCAAAGGTCCGCTTCCTGATCGACGCCTACAACAACGAAGTCGCCCGCTCTTCCGCGGCCAAAGCCGCCGTTCGCGCCGTCCCCCGAAAGGCCTCTGTCGACCGGGGTGCGCCTCGGGACCCCGGCGCCACCGGCATGGGCGATCCTCAGGACATGAGCATCAAGTGGACGCGGGCCGTGAAAAGAGACCTCGACAAAGGAACGTTCTATCGCTTTGCGAAAGGATCTATCGCTGAGAGCTACTACCGGCCCTTTGTGAAACGACGCCTCTACTTTGATCGGCACCTGAACGAAATGCTCTACCAAGTGCCGCAGCTCTTCGGCGCTGGTGCTGGCCCAAACAAAGCGTTCTGCTTTGCCGCCGAGGAGCGTTCAGAATTCGGAGTAATTGCCTTTCGAGACTTGCCGAACAAGGACGTCTTCATGCCGAGTGCGGCTCAGACTCTAGCGCTCTGGCGCTACGACGCCGGCCAGCGCATCGACAACATCACCGACTGGGCACTGGACCAGTTCCGGAAGCACTATTCCGGCTCCGTTGCCGCAGGGGTGGCGCGGAGGGGGGGACCCCCGCGGGGCGGAGCGTCGAGCGAGCACCGTGGGGGTCCGCAGCGACAGGACCCCGGAGGCGATCGTCCCGGAGGGATCGGCACAGCGCCGATCACCAAAGAAGACATCTTCCATTACATCTACGCCGTCCTCCACGACCCCGTCTACCGCGACAAATACGCCCTCAACCTCAAGCGCGAATTCCCGCGCATCCCCTTCTACCCCGACTTCCACCAATGGGCCGCCTGGGGCAAAGAACTGATGGAGCTGCACATCGGCTACGAGACCGTCGAACCCTGGAAACTCAAGCGCACCGACGCCGCGGACGACGGCCACGCCCCCAAGGCCATGCTCAAAGCTGACAAGGAGGCCGGCCGCATCGCCCTCGACTCCCGCACGACCCTCGCCGGCATCCCGCCCGAAGCCTGGGACTACCGCCTGGGCAACCGCTCCGCCCTTGAATGGATCCTCGACCAGTACAAGGAAAAGAAACCCAAGGACCCGACCATCCGCGAGAAGTTCAACACCTACCGCTTTGCCGACTACAAGGAGAAGGTCATCGACCTCCTCGCCCGCGTGACAATGGTCAGCGTCCGCACCGTCGCCATCACCTCGGCCATGACACGTGCCGAAAGAGCCTAAGGAACTCGGCCCCTCCCGACTCCTCGAAGTCGTAACTCGCCGCGCCTGGCGAGCCTGGCTCAAGGCGCATGCCGGCACCGCCA
>DATDCY010000075.1 GCA_036524115.1 bacterium
CCGCGGCCGCGCGCAACGCCGGGGCCGCGGCGGCCGCGGGCGAGGTGCTCTTCTTCACCGACGCCGACTGTCTGCTTCCGCGCGGCGCGCCGGCGCACGCCGCGGCGGCCCTCGAAGCGGCGGGCCCGCGGACGGTGCTCGGCGGGACCTACGACACGGCGCCGGCCGATCACGGCTTCTTCCCGGCGTTCCAGGCGGTGTTCGTCAACTTCCACGAGACGCGGCGGCCTGACGACCCCGACTACATCGCGACGCACGCGCTGGCGATCCGCGCCGCCGACTTCCGCGCCTGCGGCGGCTTCGACGAGGGCTTCCTGCCGATCCTCGAGGACGTCGAGCTGAGCCACCGGCTGCGCCGCGCCGGGTACCGGCTGCGGATCGACCCGGGCCTGCGCGTGCGCCACGACTTCGGTTTCGGCCTCGCCGGGAGTCTGCGCAACGCCGCGCGAAAGACGCGCTTCTGGGTGCGCTACTCCGCGCGCAACCGCGACCTGCTCGCCGACTCCGGGACCGCGTCGCGGGGGCTCAAGGCAGCGGTGGCGCTGGCCGGCATCGGCTGGGCCGGCCTCGCGGCGGCCGCGGCGCTGCGACTGCCGGGGCTGGCGCTCGCGGCCCCCCTCTGCGCCCTCGGCGGTGTGGCGGCCAATGCCGGCCTGGCGCGCGCCTTCGCCGCGGCGCGGGGGGCCGGCTTCGCGGCCGCCGCCTCCCTCTACCTTGTCACCCTTTACCCGGCGGCGATCGCCGTGGGCACGGCGCAGGGGTTCGCGGACCTCGCGCGCGACGCGGCGGGACGGTAGGGGACCGTGCGAACGCACTCGCCGCTGCGCCACGCCGGCGCCCTGCTCGTCAAGCGGCCGCTGCACCTGACCTTCTTCGTGACGCGTCGCTGCGACGCCCGGTGCCCCTTCTGCTTTTCGCGCGGCCGCGCCGCGGCGGAGGCCCCCGAGCTCTCCGTCGCGGAGATCGAGCGGCTCGCGCCGACCGTCGGCCCGCTCCTCTGGCTGGCCTTCTCCGGCGGCGAGCCGACGCTGCGCGCGGACCTGGCGGAGATCGCCGCGGCGTTCGCCCGCCACTGCCGCCCGGTCTTCGTCCTGCTCTCGACGAACGCGCTGGACCCGGGGCGCACGGCCGCGGCCGTGGAGGGCCTGCTCGCCGCGGCCCCGCGCAGCACGCTCGCGGTCAAGCTCTCGCTCGACGGCCCCGCGGAAGTCCACGACCGCCTGCGCGGGGTGCCCGGGGCGCACGCGCGGGTGCTGGAGTCCCTCGCGCTGCTGCGGCGAATCGCGGCACGCGAGCCGCGCCTGGAGGTCGGCGTCAACACCGTGCTCTGCGCGGCGAACGAGGGGACCGTCGGCGAGACCTTCGCCGAGGTCGCCCGTCTCGAAGGGGTCAACACGCACACGCTGAGCCTGGTGCGCGGGGAACTGCCCGACCCGGCGCTGGGCGCGATCGACGCGCGGCGCTACCGCGAGGCGGCCGAGGCCCTCGCCCGGGGCCTGCGCGAAGGTTCGCAGCCGCGCTACCGCTTCGCGGGCGCCCGGCTCAAGGCGGCGCAGGACGTGCTCCAGCGGCACCTCATCGCCGAGACGCTCGCGCGCCGCGGGCGCGTCGTCCCCTGCCACGCCGGGCGGCTCAACCTCGTCCTCGACGAACGTGGCGAGCTCTTCCCCTGCGAGGATTTCTCGCTGCGCCTGGGCAACGTCCGGGAGCACGGTCTCGACGTGCGGGCCACCGTCGCGTCGCCGCGCGGACGCGCAGTGCTCGCGGCCATCGCGCGCGGGGAGTGCTGGTGCACGCACGAGTGCACCATGATGACGAACATTCTCTTCGACCTCCGCCACTGGCCCGCCCTCCTCCGCGAATATGTCCGTCAGCCCGGGTCGGCAGCGAGGCCCTGATCCGCCCTGGCGGCGTTGGTCTTCGCCTCGCTTGTGCGGTGGCCACCAGGCCACCTCCGCGCGGGCATCAGCCCTGCCTTGCCAGGACGAATCAGGACGCTCCCTGCCGACTCGGGCAGCCTGTCCCACGTCGGGCCCGGTTCCATTGCCCAGCGGGAGCGAGGGCCACACGAACGGCTGCGCGCAATCGTCGACGTGAACCCCGACCTCGGTTCCATTGCCCAGCGGGAGCGAGGGCAACGGTCACACAACGCGCCTCGTCTTCGGGACAAGGCTGCCCGCGCGCAGTCACGCGGGAATTTTTCGTCCTGACAAGGCAGCCGCGCAGCGCGCGAGGAGGCGGCCTGGTGGCCGCCGCACGAGCGACGCGAGCAGCAACGCAGTCAGGGCGGAAAAGGCCCGCGTGAATGCCGCGGGCTACCCGAGCTCCTCGACGGTGCCCTGCTTCATGCGGAGGCGCCGCCCGGCGCGCAGCGCCAGCTCGGAGCTGTGGGTCACCATGACGATCGTCACGCCGCCGCCGGCGTTGACCTCCTGGAGGAAGGCCATGATCGAGCCTTCCGTCTCCTCGTCCAGCTCGCCGGTGGGCTCATCGGCCAGGACGATGCGCGGCGCGTTGATGAAGGCGCGGGCGATCGCAACTCGCTGCTGCTCGCCGCCGGAAAGCTGCGAGGGGTAGCGATTCGTCTTGTCGCCGAGACCGACGCGCTCGAGCAGGCGGACGGCCTCCGCCCGCGGCCGCACCGCCCCGAAGGCCGTGGGCAGCAGGACGTTCTCCGCCGCGGTCAGCGTCGGCAGCAGGCTCGCGAACTGGTAGATGAACCCGAATTTCTCGTTGCGCAGCCGCGAGCGGGCGTGGTCGTCGAAGCCCCAGATGTCGACGCCGTCGATCGTCACCGTCCCGGTGTCCGGCCGGGCCAGCCCGCCGATCAGCGAGAGCAGCGTGCTCTTGCCGCTGCCGGAGTGGCCGACGATCGAGACGAACTGGCCGTCCGGTATCGTCAGGTCCAGCGTGCTCACCGCGCGGACCGGCTCGCGGGACACCGTGTAGGTCCTCGAGACCTGCCGCAGCTCGATCACGACCCGCCCCCCGTGCCGCGGCGCGCGAGCGAGACCAGCGCCGCGACCTGCACCAGGCCCACGGCGCTGCCGATGAACCGGACGCTCGGCACCATGCCGTAGTGGCACGGCATGTCGGGATTGGCACAGTAGCGCGTGATGCCGGGCGCGACGACCGCCGCGACGCAGACAGCCGCGGCGAGCGCCGTCAGCGCCATGGCGGCGCCGCGCTGCCGCAGCGCGAACAGCCCCGCGCCAGCCCCCAGGAGCAGCGCGCCCGCGACGTACTCCGCGCGCGCCGCGTCGGTGCAGTGCATGCGGCCGCGCCCGAGCTGCTCGCACGTCGGGAAGACGAACCGCGGCACGGCGAGCAGGAGCGCGCCGCCGAGGACGGCGGCCAGGGCGGCGGCGATCCTCATGGCAGGGCCTGCTGGAGCTGCCCGAAGTCCAGGGTCGGGCCGGGCGCCGCAGCCGCGTCGCGGAAGGCGGCGACGCCCCAGCCCATCGGCGTCGCGTACGCCTTCTTGTCGACGACGAACCGGGCCGCGCCCGCGTCGATCCATTCGCCGGAAGGGAAGTCCCGCACCGCGGCGGCGAAGCCCGCCGGGTGCGTGCGCTTGATGAACGCGACCAGATCGCCGATATCGCAGAAGTAGCTGGCGACGCCGGCGGCGACCAGCCGCGCGGTGAAGCGGCCGGCACCCTGCCCGGTCATGCCGCACTCGGCGCACGTGAAGCTCTGTGGCTCCGGCGCGGCGTCCGCCGCCCGTGCGGCCCGCAGGACGGCGAGCCCGCAGAGGGCGAAAGCGAGCGCGGCGGCGAGGACGAGCCGCCTCACGGCTTGCGCCCCCCGTCCAGGTCCCCCTTGAGGGAATCGGCGGCCGTCTCGTCGAAGACGCGCAGCGCTTCGTACTGCTCCTGCGCGCCCGCGCGGTCCCCGGCGTGCAGGAGCGCCCGTCCGAGGTTCACGCGTGCCGTCGCGTACCGCGGCCGCAGGGCGACGGCCTGGCGCAGCGCCGCGATCTGCTCCTTCGTCCGGCCGAGCTTGCCGTAGGAGAATGCGAGGTTGTTGTAGAGCACGGGGTCGTTGGGCCGCGCCTTCTTCGCCTCCAGGTACGAGGCGACGGCGTCCTCGTAGCGGCCGAGGCGATTGTACGTGTTGCCGAGCTTGAGGTGCGCAAAGCTGCGGCCGGGCTCGATCGCCAGCACCTTGAGCAGCGCGTCGGCCTCCTTCTCGAAGGCCTGCCCGCGCTCGTAGAGGTCGGCGATGTGCATCCAGGAGTCCGTGTCCCGGGGGTTGGCCCGCACGGTCTCCTGGAGCTCCGCCATCTCGTCGCGGACCGGCGTCCGGGCCTCCGGGGGCGGCTGCGGCTTCTCCGAGCAGGCCGCGAGGGTCGTCAGGACCGCCAGGGCGGCCGCGAGCAGGCGCAGTCTGGTCATTCCGAGCTCCGTATCGCTTCGTAGGGTTCCGACCGGACCGCCGACCAGGCCGGCAGCAGCGCCGAAAGCAGCCCGGTGGCGAGCGCGATCACCAACGCCCCGGCGGTGAGCAGGACCAGGTCCTGCGTCTCCGGGAACAGGTACGGCAGGCGCAGGTGGTGCAGCATCAGCCCCTTGAAGCTCAGGAGGATGCTGTAGCCGAGGACCACGCCGGCGGCGCCGCCGGCCGTCGAGAGCAGCCCGGCCTCGGTGAGGATCACCCGCGTGAGCTGCCCGCGGGCCGCGCCCATGGCCCGCAGCAGGCCGATCTCCCGACGCCGCTCGTTGACGATCATCGAGAAGGCGAAGCCCATGATCAGCAGGACGATCCCCCAGAGGACGGCGCTGATGACGAATATCGCGCGGATCAGGCCCCCGAGTTGGTGGCGCACCGTGCTGATGACCGTGTCCGAGGCGATCGCCTTCACGCCCGGCACGTCGTGCTCGATACGGATCGCGACCCGGTCCGGGGTCATGTCGTCGTTGATCTGCACCAGCACCGTCGAGATCTTGTCCCGCCCGATCTCCAGCGGCTTGACGGCCGCCCCTTTGGAGGCCTCGGCCATCCGGTAGGCCGACTCCATGCTCATGAAAGCGGCCCGGTCGAAGAAGTCCATGCCGGTGCGCTCCATCGTGCCCGCCACGCGGAAACCCGAGCCGAAGAACGGGATCTCGTTGCCGGGCACCACCGGGATCTCGCGCCCGGTGATGACCTCCCAGAGCGCGAGCGGGCGCCCGAGGTGCTTCTTGAGCCACGGGCGAACGGTGAAGTCCGTGTCGGGGTCGAACGCCACGAGGAAGACGTCGACGTTGAAGCAGCAGGTGAAGCTCGTGGGCTGGATGAAGAGCTGGGGCGTCACGGCCTTGACGCCGTCGACCGCCCGCACCTGGTCGAGGACCGCGCGGTCCATCACGAACTGCGTCGGGTGGCCCGAGAGCAGCGCCTCGCGCGCGACCCCCTCGGCCTCGTGCGGCACGACCAGGATGTCCGCGCCGAGCCGGTACGTGCCCAGGCGCAGCGCGTTGTTGATGCTCTTGAGGAAGAGCGTCGCCGAGAAGAGCGTGCACGAGACGACGGCGACGATCGCCAGCAGCAGCCACGTGCGGGCGGACTTGCGCTTCAGGTTGCGGCGCGCCAGCGTCGTGATATTCATGGCTCTATCTTACTTGATGCGGCGCCAGCGCGGGCGATGCGCCCCGCCGGAGACGGAAACGCCGGCGGCGGGGCCTGCCCGCGCGCCGGCGTCCCCGGTCGGTTCGCTACTTCTTCCAGTCCACCACGATGCCGCAGAGCAGCGGGGACTTGTTGTCCATCGTGACCTCGACGCCCTCCTTCTTGTGGCAGGCGAGGCACAGGGAAACTTCCTTCGTCACCTTCCGGGTCTCGACGTCCATGAGCGCCAGGATGCTGTCGTTCCCGTAGGTCCGGGCCGGCAGCAGGGCGGTCTTGCCGTCCGGCGAGAACTCCACGTCGTGGAGGTTCACCTCGTCCGGGAGGACGATCTTCTCGACGACCTTGTCCGTCTTGGTGTCGATGACCACGATCTGCGGCTTCTGGTTGCGCGGGCCGAGGTTGGGCTTGCCGGGGCCCTGCGGCCCGTACTCGTTCGGCGCCGTCACCCAGAGGTGCTCCCCATCCGGGGCCATCGTGATCTGGTGGATGAACGTCATGGCCGGGTCGGAGATCGTCGCGATCTTCTGCTTGGTCTTCCAGTCGATGACGTAGACGAGGCCGAGCGGCATGTCGGAGATGTACGCCTTCTCCTTGTTCTTCGTCCAGGCGATGCCGCAGAGAGCGGCGCCGACGGGCATCTTGTCGACGGTCTTCAGCGTCTTGGAGTCCCAGACGTAGACGTTGCCGTCCGCCATGTCCTCCATGTAGAGCAGTCCGTCCGGGCCGACGATGACGTCGCAGAACTTCTTGCCGACGTCCATGGCCTCGCTCTTCTTCTTGCTCTCCAGGTCGTAGATGACGACCTTGCCGTTGAGCAGCCCGACCACGAGCTTGCTGCCGACGAGCGCGCTGCCGTGGGATCCGCCGCCGGCCTTCGACTTCTCAAAATCCATGCCGGCGATCTTGCCTTCCATCTCCGAACCGGCCTCGGTGATGACGATCCGGTCGCTATCCTCTGTCGGCTCGCGCAGCGTCGAAAGGTCGACGACAGCGAGATGCCCGCCATGGCCGGCGATGTACGCCGTCCCCTTGAGCTCCCCGGCCGCGGCCACCTTCGAACCGCACAGAGCGACCGCCATCACGAGCATCGCACCCAGCGTCCCAGCCAATGCCTTCTTCATCATGCCTTCTTCTCCTTCCCCCATGTCAGCCGCGAGTCGCCTCGCGCGTCCTGTTGCCTGCCCAATCCGTCGCCGTGGCCAACTGCGTCGATCGTCTCTACCGTCTACCACCTCCCTGATGCAGTACGTTCACGGTGAGTCTCGAAGACGGGCGGAGATTGCTGCTCTCGCCTGGACGAGTGCGTGGATCAGGGCATCCATCACCGTCTTTCGTAACCATACGCCTAGGAATTTAGTTTGGATTTATTTCATTGTCAATGAAGTAAATAGGAATTGTTGTATTGTGAATAAGAAATCAATGGTTGGTGAATGCACGCACAATATTAGCAAGTTGATTGATTTTCTGGGCGGCTTCGGGGCAGACATCAGCATCGCACGCAGATCTTGACGACTTGGGCGCCGCGCGCGGGCGAGCGGGTACGGCCGCTGCGGTCAGTGGCCTGGAGGGGCGGGCGCCGCAGATCCCCCCGGAAGGAATCCCGGCTCCTGGACGATCTTCACCGCCGTCACGAAGTATCCCGTCTCGCCGAAGCAGCTCGTCGGGATGCCCACGTGCTGCTCGTAGGTCAGGGCCACCCGGGCGCCGATCGACTCGTTGATGCGCCGCGCGACCTCGTCGCTGCGGACGGTGAAGGGGAACTTCTCGGCCACCGTGCCGGGCATGGACACGAGGGCCATCTCCCCCTCCCAGGTCTTGCAGAGCCACCCCTTCTTCGAGAGCTTCTGGACGTAGCCGGCGCGCTCGCCGGCGGAGAAGCTCCAGGTGAGCACGAACCAGACGTAGGCGGCGGACGCCAGGGCGGCGAGTGCGAGGATCGCGGCAAACCACCGCAGCGGACGAAAGCCTCCAGGAGCCATTCAGTCCCTCCTCTTCGTCGATGTCGCCTGCCGGCTGCCGGCGTGTCCCGGGGGACGAGCGCCGCGGGTGACTCACCATACCTCCGCGGCGGGCGGTTCTCAAGCCCGCGCGGCCCAGCGCCCTGCCCCGGGGCACGGCGGGGGAAACCCTAGCCCAGGCTCATCGCCTTGAGCTTCTTCCAGAGCGTGACGCGGCTGATGCCCAGGTGCTTGGCCGCGAGCGTCTTGTTGCCCTTGAACTGCGCGAGCGCGGCGGTGATGCGGCCCCGCTCGTCGCCCTGCTGCACCGCCGGCTCCTGGCCCGGCTGGCCCTGGAAGAGGTAGTCGGGGAGGTCGGAGAGCTCGACGGTGTCGCCGCTGCAGGTGATGGCCGAGTGCTCGAGGGCGCTGATGAGCTGGCGCACGTTGCCGGGCCAGCGGTACTGGCACAGGATGTCCATGGCGCGCGCGCTCACGCGGCGGACCTCCTTGTTGTTGACGATCGAGATCTTCTTCAGGAAGTGCGCGGTCAGCGTCGGGACGTCGTCGGCGCGCTCGCGCAGCGCCGGCGTCCGGACCGGGATGGCGCTGATGCGGTAGAAGAGGTCCTCCCGGAAGCTGCCGGCACGGATCAGCCCGGGCAGGTCCCGGTTCGTGGCCGAGATGATCCGCACGTCGACGGGGATCGCCTCGTTCTCCCCCACGCGCTCGACCACCTTCTCCTCGAGGACCCGGAGCAGCTTCGCCTGCATCAGCGGCGACATGTCGCCGATCTCGTCGAGGAGGATGCTTCCCCCGTCCGCGGCCTCGAACCTCCCGACCCGGTCGCG
Organism: bacterium; assembly: GCA_036524115.1. NCBI lineage: Bacteria > bacterium. The sequence continues at coordinate 8,399 of DATDCY010000075.1, forward strand.
AAGTGCGCCGGTGAACGAACCCCTCCGGTGGCCGAAGAGCTCGCTCTCGAGCAGGTTCTCGTTGAGCGCCGAGCAGTTGAGCTTGATGAAAGGCTTCTCCCGGCGCCGGCCCAGGGCGTGGATGGCGTTCGCGGTCAGGTTCTTGCCCGTGCCGCTCTCGCCGGTGATGAGCACCGGCGCCTCGCTGAGCGCGGCGTTGCGGATCTGCTCGTAGAGCCGCTGCATGGGGCTGCTCCACCCCAGCAGCCCCATGAACCAGTACTCCTGGCGCAGCTCCTCCTTGAGCTCCTCGAGCTCCAGCTCCTTCATGTAGAGCGAGGTCACGTCGGTCATGGTCTCGACCGCGCCGATGATCGCCCCCGTCTCGTCGCGCAGCACGGAGGCGTTCTTGAGCAGGTACACCCCCTTGCCGTCCTTGGCCCGGATGCGACAGCGCTTGTTGCAGATCGACCCGGCCTTGAAGAGCTCGCACTTCTTCTGCTTTCCCTCGTCGGTGAGCACCACGCAGGTGTCGGAGTCCAGGATCATGCAGGACTTGCCGATCACCTCTTCGCGCGAGAAGCCGCTGATCTCTTCCGCGGCCTTGTTGAAGAACAGTATCTTCCCGTCCTCGTCGATCACCATCATGCCGTCGCGCATGGTCTCGAAGACGTTGAGGAAGAACCGCGGGTCCTTGGCAAGTGCCTCGATGATCATGTTCATCTCTCCGTTACGTTCATGTGTTAGCGTTAATCTACATCTTAACATTAACGACGTCAACAGAACGTTATTACAACTCATAATATACTGATAATACTGATATTTGATGTTACATACAATTTGGCACGGCACTTGCTACAGTCAGATTACGTGATTGGATTGAACGATTTTGGAGCAACCTGGCGAGACCGGAGGGAGTGAAGGCGGAATGAAAGTGTTAATAGCGGTTGACGGTACCCGTGCCACCCAGGCCGTCCTTTCGACCTATGCGCACCTGCTGCGGCGCCCGGACGAGGTGGTCCTTCTTCACGTGCAGCGCCTCGAGGGCGACACCGCCATGATCGACATGCTTGGCGACGCCGAGCTGGCCACCCTCAAGGGCGCGCTCGCCGGCACGGAGCACCAGCGGGCCCTGGACGAGCGTGCCGCCAGGATCCTCGAGCACTACGGCTCCCGTCTGGCGGCGCCGGGCACCGCGGTGCGGGGTCTCGTGCGCGCCGGCCGCCCGGCCGACGAGATCCTGGCCGTGGCGTCCGAGGAGAAGGCGGACCTCGTCATCCTGGGCGCCAGCCGGAAGAACCGCCTGGACCGCCTGATCACCGGCAGCGTGGCCGCCGAGGTCGAAGAGCTGGCGGGCGTCCCGGTCATGCGCGCGCGCCGGGTGGTCGTCTGCGAGGAACCCTACAGCTGGAGCGACGCGCGCGCCGCGATCGCGGTCTGCTCCTGCGTCGCGCTCGGACTCTTTCTGCTGCGGTTCGTCGTCCCCTAGGGACCGCGGGCACGCAGGCACGACAACGATTGGCAAACGCAAGGGAGGAAACGGGAACCATGAAGAAGATCCTGGTGGCAGTGGACGAAAGCAAGGGCTCGAGCGGCGTGCTCACCATCTTCCGCAATCTGGTGCGGCCGCCCGAGGAAGTGATCCTGCTCTATGTGCAGCGCCTCGAGGGCCGGTCGCTGATGATCGACATGCTCGGGGAGGCGGAGCTCGCGACCCTGCGCGAGGCGCTGGAGGGGACCGAGCACAAGGACGCCCTCGACCGCAGGGCGGAGCGGGTCCTGGCGCACTACAAGAGGGAGTTCGAGACCCGCGGGCTCTTCCGGATCAAGACCGTCTGCCGCGAGGGCATCCCGGCGGAGCAGATCCTCAAGGTGGCCGCCGAGGAGGGCGCGGATCTCATCATCGCCGGGAGCAACGGCACGCAGGGGCTCGACCGGCTCATCAGCGGGAGCGTCAGCCGCGAGCTGCAGCTGAACGCCTCGATCCCCGTGGTCGTGGTCAACGGCGCGGCGGGGTCGGCGGAGGCGCAGGCCGAGGGCGGCCTCAAGTCGCTGGTCCTGAACGAGCAGTGCTGACCCCCGGGCGAACCCGGGAGGAAGAAGGGAGCGTGGCGATGAAGCGGATACTGATCCCGGTCGACGGCAGCCGCGGGACCCGCGACATCTTCGCCGTGTGCGGGAGCATCGTGCGGCCGGCGGAGGAAGTGATCCTCCTGCACGTCGAGCAGCTGGGGGGGAAGACCCTGATGCTCGAGATGCTGGGCGAGGCCGAGATGGCGACCCTGCGGGAGGCGATCCAGGACACGCCGTTCAAGGAGCGGCTCGACGAGCGGACCGGCGCCATCCTCGCGTTCTGCCGCTCGAAGCTCGAGGCGCTCGGCGTGCGGAACGTCCGGACGATGGTCCGCGAGGGCGCGCCGGCGGAGGAGATCCTGAAGGTGGCGGCGGAAAGGCAGGTGGACCTCATCGTGCTCGGCAGCAACGGCGGCACGGCCATGGACCAGCTGATTTCCGGCTCGGTGACGAAGGAGGTCGAGCGCGGGGCGCGCGTCCCGGTGCTCGTCGTGACGAACAGCGGCGGCGGGGAGGCCGCCCTGGCCTGGAGGGAGGCGTATGCTGCACGGTAGTTTTCTATCGGTGCTCACCGCGGTCGTGATGGGCGGGGCCCTCGGCTTCGTCATGCAGCGCGGCCGCTTCTGCCTGAACACGGCGTTCCGCGACGTCATCTTCATCAAGGACTACACCATGTTCCGGGCCTACCTGCTCGCGGTCGTCGTGGCGATCATCGGGGCCAACTTCCTGGAGCAGATGGGGTGGCTCGCGGGCTACAGCGCCCAGGCCCAGCAGGTGGTGTCCTACACGCTCCTGCGCCAGAACTTCGTCCCGGTGGCGAACATCGCCGGCGGCTTCCTCTTCGGGCTGGGGATCGTGCTGGCCGGCGGGTGCGCCAGCGGCATCGTCTACCGCCTCGGCGAGGGGCAGGTCTCGGCCCTGATCGCCACGTTCGGCTTCTTCTTCGGGATCGTGATGACGCAGACCGGGATGATCAGCCCGGCGCAGAAGTTCCTCTCCGGCCTCACGATGCCGATCGGCGGCGTCACGAACCCGGCCATCTGGGACCTCTTCGGCGGGAGTCCCACGGCGAAGTGGGCGACGATCGCGGTCTTCTGCGCGGCGGTGCTGGTCTTCGTCTTCATGGGCAAGCCCACCTTCGGCAAGAGCGGCAAGGGCTACAGCTGGGGGCTGACCGGCCTGCTGCTCGGGCTGCTCACCGCCGGCGCCTGGTGGGTCTCCTCCAGGTTCGGCGGGATGCCGCGCGGCCTCGCGATCACCACGCCGCTGCGGGAGGCCTTCTCCTCCCTGCTCTTCAACCACTCCTACTCGCCCTTCCCGGAGTTCAGCTTCTTCGGCATCTTCAACGGGACCTGGGGCGTGCCCTTCATCTTCGCGGTGCCCCTTGGGGCGTACCTGAGCGCCGTCAGCCTCAAGGAGTTCAAGTGGAAGACCCCGCCGGCCAAGGAGGCGCTGACCGTCTTCTTCGGCAGCATCCTCATGGGCATCGGCGCCGTCATCGCCGGAGGCTGCAACCTCGGGCACGGCGTGACCGGGATGTCGACGATGGCGGTCTCCAGCCTCGTGGCCATCAGCGCGATCATCCTCGGCAACTGGACCATGGTCTACTTCAAGTTCATCAAGCCCATGGAGGACATGGACTAGCTCGTCCTGCGGCCGGTCGCCTCCGCCCGTCCTGGCGCGGCGGCGGCCGGCCCTTTCCGCCTCTCGCTTCCGCCGCGGTGGTCCCACCGCGCCTCCCTCCGTACCTGATTTCTTTTCTTTGGATTTGACAAAGCCCGGAACTCCCGCTAAGCAGGGAGTACCGGCGGCGCGCCGGCGTCGGACCGCCGGCCCGGGCGCCACGTGGCAGGGCATGTGTCTTGCTTAGGTTGCTGAGGCGTGGCATGGAGGAGCCACTCACGACGAGCGACGGGAGTGCAGGGAACGCAGCGAGAACGGTTGGACTGTCTTGAGCCCGACCTGCTGGGCGGGATCGGGCCGGAAGGGAGAACGCTCATGAAGAAGGCATCGGCAACACTGTTCGCTCTGGTCTTCGCTTTGCTGCTCCCGTGCGGAGCCCGGGCCGCCGGCGACGACCTGATCAAGCGCATGAACGAGATCCTCCAGAAGGCGCCCGCCGAGGGCGAGTTCCAGATCAAGGCGGCGGACCTCGCGAAGATGATCTCCGAGAAGAAGAACGACTTCCTCGTCGTCGACGTCCGGATCGCCCCCCCCGCCGGTCCCGGCCAGCAGGGCGGGAAGATCCCGGGCTCGATCTGGATCCCGGTCGACCAGATCCTCAAGGACGAGAACATCAAGAAGCTCCCCAAGGACAAGAAGATCGTCCTGGTCTGCGTCACGGGGCAGACGACGGCGCTCCCCATCCTCCCGCTGCGCGCGCTCGGCTACAACGTCGTGTCGCTCAAGTACGGCATGAGCTCCTGGGCCAAGGGGTACTTCGGCGGCCAGTTCATGCAGAAGGCCCTCGGGGAGGCGAACTACCCCGTCGAGTGAGGCGCCCGCCGAAGCGGGCCGACGGCGGCTGACACACGAGGAGGAGACGGGCATGCAGAAGAAGATCGCGATCCTGGTCCGCGACCGGCAGAGCGAGGCGTTGCGCATGTCGGCGGGGATGATCCTGGCCGACGACGCGGTGAGCGTCTTCGTGCTCGACCGCAAGGTGGAGGCGACGCCGGAGAACGCGGCGAACATCGAGCTGCTCAAGGACATGGACCAGCACGTCTACACCAACACCCCCGAGAACCCGGAGCTGGAGCTGCTGAGCAACGCGGCGATCGCCGAGCTGCTGGCGCAGCACGACAACATCATCCCGTACTAGCCGCCGGGCGCGGAAGGAGGAACGGCGTTGAAGATACTCCACCTGATCAAGAAGGACCTCTCCCCCACCGAGCGCGCCATCGTGGACGCGCACCGGGCCGCCCACGACACGACGGTGATCGACCTGCGCACCGACCGGGACTACGCGGCGATCGTCACCCGCATCTTCGCCGCGGACCGCGTCATCAGCTGGTAGGGGGAAGGGACATGAAGCTCGGCATCTTCGTCAACACGAACACGCAGCTGGCCGCGGTGCTCGGCATCACGGACGCCGCGCTGGCGCAGGGGCACACGGTCGACATCTTCGCGATGGACGACGGCACCCGGCTGCTCTCCGATCCCGCGTTCGCGGCGGTCAGCGGCAAGACGGGCGTCACCATGGCGTTCTGCGACCACAGCGCCCAGCACCTCGGGACCAAGCCGGCGTCGCTGCCCGGATCCATATCCTGCGGCAGCCAGTTCGAGAACGCGACGATGAACCACGAGGTGGACCGCCTCATCGTCCTCTAGGGGAGGGAGACTGAACGCGGACGTTAACCCGTCATGACATGTTGTCAGGGGCGCATGTCATTCTGTCCGCCAGAAAGTCTTGTGATTGTGAAGTCTCTCACCATGCCTGCCGCGCGGGGAAGAAAACCGGGATTCCCCCTCCGTGCTCTCGCAAGTGCCCGATGGCATGGAACTTGCGGAAGGATTCCCATCGGTATGGTTGAGTCTGTGGGCGCGAACAAGGGAGGGTGAGACCGTGGCGGAAGCGGACGAGAAGAAGAACGCCGTGTGGGCCTACCTGATCACCGGCATGCTCATGCTCATCAGCCTCGCCTACTACAATGTGAGCCAGTACTACATCTACGTCGTCGTCTACATCTGGTTCGGGTTTGCGTACGGCATGATGCTCCAGTACGGCCGCTTCTGCATGGCCTCGGCATCGCGCGATCTCTTCGCCGCGGGAGTCCCGCGCATGGCCGTGGGCGTGCTCGTCGCGCTCATGTTCTTCAGTCTGATCCAGGCGACGCTCCAGTCGACCCACATGAGCACGTTCCACCCCGCGCCCTTCGGCGTCCACACGCTGATCGCCGGCCTCATCTTCGGCGTCGGCATGGTGCTCTCGGGGGGCTGCGCCTCCGGTTCGCTCTACAAGATCGGCGAAGGGAACATGACCTCCGCCGTTGTCGCCTTCTTCGGCCTGTGCATCGGCCAGGCGATCTTCGTCGACGTGAAGTGGTTCGACTTCCTCATGCCCGCGAGCTGGAAGGCCGCCGCGGCCGCCAAGGTGGCCTCCGGGGCGCTCCCCGCCGACAAGGTGACCTCGTCCTTCGACACCTTCCTGGCCGGGTACGTCTGGGACCAGCCGACCGTCCAGCTCTCCCACACCAAGGCGGTTTCGGCCGCGCTGCCGGGGATCTCCAAGTATTTCATCGCCGACGCCCTGATCTGCACCCTCATCCCGGCCGCGCTGGTGCTCGTGGTCATCTACTGGTTCTACAGCCGCAAGGGCTTCATCAAGAAGCGGGCGAAGGCCAAGGGCGGCGCGACCGGCTTCGGCGACGAGGTCGCCGGGCTCTGGGCCATGATCACCGCCTCCAAGCGCACCACCATGATGGGCGTGGTCATCGGCATCGTGGCCGGCCTGCACATCCTCGTGATCAAGGGGATGCAGCTGCGCTTCGGCATCACGAACTTCGCCCAGATCCTGAACCGGATGAACGACGCCGGCCAGATCCACCTCAAGCCCGGCGAGATCGGGGCCTGGGGAACGATGTTCGACCCCGGCTACTGGTACATCACCAGCCAGGAGGGCCAGCTCGGCGGCTGGATCCTGGAGAAGTTCGGCTGGAACATGCGCGACAACATCTTCTTCGGCGTGAACAACGGCCTGCCCGAGCCCTGGCGCAACCCGGCACTCTGGATGTCGATCGGGATCATCTTCGGCGCGATGGTCATGGCGCGCCTGAGCAACGAGTTCAAGTTCAAGATGCCCAAGGGCGAGCTCTGGGTCTGGGCCCTCGCGGGCGGGATGCTGATGGGCCTGGGGTCCCGCCCGGCCCTCGGCTGCAACATCGGCGCCTTCTTCATCCGGGTCGCGGGCGGCGACCCCAGCGGCTGGCTCTACGGCGCCGGGATGGTCGGCGGCGCCTACTTCGGCGTCAAGTTCTTCAACTGGTGGTCCGAGCGCAAGATGGCCAAGGAGATGGAGTCGTTCTAGGCGGCGGATTCGGCAATCACACGCAGGGGAGGATGTTCTCATGGCGATGAAGTTCGAGAAGACCGGCGACGGCACGTACCTGCTCGACGTCTGCGGCTACGTCTGCCCCCACCCCCAGATCTACACCAAGAAGTCGCTCGAGAAGATGGCCGAGGGTGACACCGTGCAGGTCGTGCTTGACAACCCCTCGTCCGTCGAGACGATCGTCCAGATGTGCGACCAGGTGGGCAACGAAGTGCTCGAGCGCAAGACCGAGGGTGGCAAGATCTACCTCAAGATCCAGAAGGGGTAGCCCTGCGGGGCGCCACGGACGCGGAGGGATGGCATGAAGTCGGCAAGGACAGTGATCATCGGGCTGGTGGCGGTCATCATCGGTTTCCTGATCATCTACAGTCAGTCCGGCCGCCCGGTCGCTGTCGCGAGCGGGTCCGCCGCGGCGGGCGGCTACGGCTCGACGACGGCGGCGGCCCCCGCTGCCGGTGGCTACGGAGCGGCGAAGTCCGCTCCCGCTGCGGGCGGCTATGGCTCAGCCGCCCCCGCCGCTCCGGCGTCCGGGGGCTATGGTGCGCCGGCGGCGCCGGCGCCCGCTTCGGGCGGCTACGGCGCACC
>DATDCY010000076.1 GCA_036524115.1 bacterium
CCGGCGAGCGGCGCCGCGTGCCCCGTGGCGGGTCCGGGGACGAACCCGTCGGGTGAACCCGCCGCGCCGGCCGCCGCCAAGGCCGAGGCCGCGCCCGAGGGCATGGAGTCGGCCCCCGTTCTGGTCGGTCCCGACGACGACAAGCTGCTGCGCGAGGTCGAGAAGCACGTCAACATCACGCCCGCCGAGCCGGCCATCAAGATCGCCGAGCCCGAGTACGACATGCCCATGGAGCTCAACGCGAAGGTCCTCGAGTACGTCGAGATCTTCCAGACCACCCGCCGGCGCAGCTTCGAGGCGGGGCTCGTCCGCTCCCGCAAGTACGAGGCGATGATGAAGCCCGCCTTCCGCGAGCTGGGCATCCCGACCGACCTGTACTACCTGGCCCTGATCGAGAGCGGCTACAACCCCAAGGCCTACTCGTCGGCGCGGGCGATGGGGGTCTGGCAGTTCATCTCCTCGACCGGCAGGCTCTACGGGCTGCGCCGGACCGACTGGCTGGACGAGCGTCGCGATCCCGAGAAGGCCACGCGCGCCGCCGCCCGCCACCTCAAGGACCTCTACGACGAGCTGGGCTCGTGGCCCCTGGCGCTCGCGGCGTACAACGCGGGCAAGGGCAGGGTCCAGCGCGAGATCGCGAAGGCCGGGACAAACGACTTCTGGGCGCTGAGCCTGCCGGGCCAGACGCGTAACTACGTCCCCGCGTTCTTCGCCGCGCTCATCATCGCCAAGGACCCCGAGCGCTACGGCTTCCAGCCGGAGTTCGAGCAGCTCGAGCCGACCGAGGTCGTCGAGGTCGGCGGCGGCACGCGGCTGTCCCTCGTCGCCGCTCTCTGCCACACGAGCGTCGACAGCATCCAGTCGCTCAACCCCGAGCTGCGCAAGGCCACGGTACCGCCGGGCGGCAAGTACGCCCTGAAGATCCCGGCCGGCAGGATCGCGGAACTCTCGGCGGGGCTCTCCCGGATCCCGGAGGGCCGGACCACGGCTGGTCTCGTCGAGTACCGCGTCGCGCCCGGCGACACGCTCTTCTCAATCGCCCAGAAGTTCGGGACGACCGTCGAGAACGTGCGCGAGGCCAACCGCCTGGCGCAGTCCGAGATCCGCGCCGGCCAGCAGCTCGCGATCCCGGCGCAACGGGGCGCCGAGGCGGCAATCCCGCGCACGCCGGGGCGGATCCTCGTTTCGTCCGCGGTCCCGGAGACCCACCGCGTCGAGGCCGGGGACAACCCCTGGGCGATCGCGCGCCGCTACGGCGTCACGCTCGATGACCTCCTCAGCTGGAACGGCCTCGAGGCGGGAACCGTCCTGGGCATCGGGCAGACGCTGGCGCTGCGCGAGCCGACCGCCGCGGCGGCGACGTCGACGGCGCGGTCGGCGAAGGCGGCGAGGACCTACGAGGTGCGCCGCGGGGACAACCTCTGGCAGATCGCGCGCAGGTTCGACACGTCGATCGAGGAGTTGCAGCGGCTGAACAACTTCGGGGCCACGCACGAGCTGCGCCCCGGCGACCGCGTCCTTCTTCCGTGACGGACCGCTGATACGGGGTCATCTGCGGCGTTGCGGTCCTCCCGCCTCCCTGCGACGGCCACCAGGCCGTCTCAGTCGCCGGCTCGTCCCGCGCCTTGCATCTGACCCCGTCTGAGCGGTCCTCGAAGCCAGTTCGCTGATACGGGGCGAGCGCCCGGCGGGAGAGCGACGCCAGGCACTTCTTGCCGGCGGGCGCTCCCACAAGGGGGGCGCGCCGCCCCCCTTATGGCGCGGCTCTTGCCGCTGTCACCCCCCTATGACGCCCGCGCCTTGCATCTGACCCCGTCTGAGCGGTCCTCGAAGCCAGGTCGTGACGGGGACGGCGCGGCTATCGCCGCTCTGTCCCCTCCCTATCGGGATTCCCGCCTGAGCGGTTCTCTGCGCCTATTCACTAACTGGCAAGACACCCTGCCAGGGCACGCCGCTCTCGCCGTGCAGCGCGGCTTCGCCACTGTCACCTCCCAGTCCGCCTGCTCATGGGGGGGTTACAGCAGCGAAGCTGCGCCAGAGGGGGTGGAACCCCCTGTGGAAGCGCCGGCCAAGGGCGCATCCCGCCAATGCGTACCGTCCGGCGCTGCGAGGGGGCCCGGAAAGGTTACTTGCCGTAGCCGCCGCTTGCGGGAGCGGGAGCGGGCGCCGGCGAGCCGTACCCCCCCGTCGCCGGGGCGGGGGCGGGAGCGGGCGATCCGTAGCCGCCCGTCGCCGGGGCGGCCGCCGCCGCCGGCGGCTTCACTGCCATGCCCGGCGGCGTGCCGCGCGGGTTGTCCTCGGGCATCCCCGGCGGCCGCGTGATCATGACCGGCGTCTCGGTGATGAGCGAGGTCGCGTCCTTGCCCGTCGCGATCAGCTCGAGCTTCACCTTCTCCGTCTCCGAGCGGACGACGCCCAGCGGCGGGACGTCGGCGCTGATGTCCGCGGTTGCCAGGACCTTCCCCTCCTGGTCGAGCACGCGCTTGTGCATCGCGCTGAAGGTGCCGGCCGCGACGGTCACCGGCGCCGGGCCGCTCTCGTCGGTCTTGTACTCGGCCTGGCCCACCAGCACGACGCCGCTGCGGGTCTCGAACATCGACATCGCCATGCGCCGGCCCATCAGGACGAAGTCGCGCGGCATCTCCTGCGCAGGTTGATCGCCGCTCTTGAGGATCAGCCGCTGGATGTTGTCGGGGCTGTTCGGGTCGCCCTTGACGAACATCTTCACGATGTTGCGTCCTCCGGGCTCGGTGATGGCGACCTCGTACCAGTACCCGTCGCCCTCCTTGCCCACGATCGAGTTGCGCATCGTCGATTTCTTCCCGCCCTCGATCTCGGTGACCGCATACTCGGCCCAGGCGCCGACCGTCGGTGTGAACACGCCGAAGAACCGGGGCATGTCCTTCATGGGGGACCCCTGCGGCGGGGGCGGGGCCTGCGCCGCGAGCGGCGCGGCGGCCAGCAGCAGGGCCGGCAGGACCGGCAGGAACCTGGCGAAACGCTTCGACGCACGCATGCTCGTCCTCCTTCGTTCGTGAACGTCCGGGGAGACTGCCCTCGATGTTGTGATACTCCTGCCTCCCCGGGCTGTCAATGGAACCGCCGGCGCGAGCGGCGCGGCGGCCGGCGGGTCAGCGGCCCGGCTGCAGCGCGCCCAGGCGCTCGCGCGCCTCGGCATGGTCGGGCCGCACGCCCAGCACGCGCTGCCAGAACTCGGCGGCCTGCCGCCGGTCGCCGAGGCGCTCCTCGATCTGGGCCGCGCGGACGAGCGCGTGCAGGTCCCGCGGCTCGACCTCCAGCGCCGCCAGGTAATACGGGAGGGCGCGATCGAACTCCCAGCCCATGAACAACGCGTCGCCCTGGACGATGCTCGAGCGATAGCGCTCGTCCTGCTCGCGCTTCCTGCGGATGCTCGGCGCCTCCTCCTCGATCGCCGGCGGTGCCTCGGCGGTCGTCTCCCCCGGGCCGGCGCTGCCGCGCGCCGCGGGGAACGGCCGGCCGGCCTGGGCGAAGACGCGCTCGACCTTGGCCGTCATGACGCCGGCTTCCTCCTCGCCGAAGCCGTCCGCGCGGTGGATGATCGTCCCGTCCTGCGTGAGCAGGAACGTCTGCGGGAGCAGGTCGAACGGGCCGAACGCGGCGGCGAGCCGGCCGCCCGCGTCCACGACGACCGGCACCGCGGGCACGGGGTTGTAGCGCCGGTAGCGCTCGAGGGCCGCGGCGAGCGCTGCCGCATCCATCCCCCCGGCGTCGACGGCCAGCGCCTCGAGGCCGACGTCCGCGCCCCGCCGCGCAAGCGAATCGAGCCAGCGGAGCGCGTCGACCGAGGTGACCGAGAAGCCGCCGAGGAAGGCCAGGACCCGCATGAGCGGCGCCTGTCCCTCCCCCCACGCCCAGCGCCCCGGGCGGCCGGCAAGGTCGGTGAACTCGACGCCCGGCGCATGATCGTTCACGCCGAGCGCCCGCGCCGCGGGGGCGGTCTTCTTCGCCGACGAGGCGGCCGCGAGCCTCGCCTCCGCCTCGCGCTCCTCGGCCTCCGTGACCCCCGCGCCGCGGAGTTCGGCCGCGAAGAACCCGCGCTCCCGGCGGAGCAACTGCTCCAGGCGGCGGGCCAGGGCGACGGCCGTCGTGTGGTCGTAGCCCTCGATGCGGTTGAGGACGACCCCGTGCGACTCCATGACGAAGGTGACCGGCACCTTCTCGACGCCGTAGGTGCGCCCGGTGCGGAACGAAGGGTCCGGGAGCACCGCGAACGACGGCTCGCCGTAGACGCCGATGTAGCGCTCCATCGCCCGGGAGACTTCCGCGGGCTGGCGACCGCGCGCGTCGACCGCCGCGACGGCGAGGCCGAAGTCGCGCGCGCGCCGGAAGACACCGTCGAGGAAGCTCAGCTCGAGCAGGCACTCGGGGCTCTGCGGATCGAAGAAGTAGGCGATGGTCGCCGCGGCGCCGCCGTCGCCCCAGACGACCTTCCGGGGCGAGCCGCCCGTGTCGTTCAACTCGATGCCCGGCGCGTAGGAACCGATGGCGGGCCCGGCGCCAGATGCCACGGCGGGCCAGGCGAGCGCGACCGCAACGCCGAGGGCCAGCGCCCCTGCCGCCGTCCTCATCGACCGCGCCCGACCGCCAACGTCTCCTCCCCGCCGCCACGTCTCGCGGCCGCGCCCGCGGCTCTCGCGGACACGGAGGATGTATGTAACACCGGAACTCGGAAAAGGCAACGTGACCGCTCGACGCGGTCGCAGGCCGGCCCGGAGTCGCCGGCCCGCACCTCCACATCGAGGCGGCGCCGGCCCTACACCCCCGAGGTCAGGCGGTCGACGAGGAAGGCGGGGATGCCCGCGGCGCGCATCTGTGCCTGCGTCCGCTCCACGGGGTAGCCGACGCGGCGAATCTCCACGCTGCCGTCGCCAACATCGTCGAACAGCGCGTACGAGGAACGCGGGTCGCGGTCGCGCGGCTGGCCGACGCTCCCCACGTTGACCAGGTAGCGCCGCCCTGCGCGGAGCGTCCAGCTGCCCGCCTTCCGCACGCTCGGCGCCGCCTCGCCCACCGCGTACACGCCGGGCCGGTGGGAGTGGCCGACGAAGCAGACGTGCTCTTCGAACGCCGCGAAGCTCTCGCCGAGGTCGGCCGCGCCGTGGATGTAGTGCCAGCGTTGGGGCTCGACCGGGGAGGCGTGCACGAAGATCTGGCCGGGCGCGCGGTGCACGTACGGCAGCGCCGCGAGGTACTCGATCTGCCACGCCGGCAGCCGCGCGGCCGTCCACTCCACGGCCCAGCGGGCGAACTCGTTGAACTCGTCGAGCGCGGCGAGCCCCGTGACCGCGGCGTCGTGGTTGCCGAACAGCGAGACCGCGGCGCGCGCCTGCACCAGCTCGACGCACGCCCCGGGGTTGGGCCCGTAGCCGACGATGTCGCCGAGCGAGAAGAGCGCGTCGGCGCCGGCGCGCTCGACATCCGCCAGCACCGCCTCCAGGGCCTCGAGGTTGCCGTGGATGTCGGACAGGACCGCGATGCGCACCGGCGCGCCAGCCTCCGTGGTTGGTTCGCGCCGACTATAGCACAGGGGCCGCCGGCCCCCGGCTTCAGGGACGCGCCGGCGCCGCGGCCAGCGGCGGGTCCGTCAGCACCGGGCCGAGCGCCGCGTCGTCGGCCGCGTCCCGGATCGCGCCGGCGGCGGGCCCGCCCGGGCCCCACCAGTTCTCCGTGGCATCGATCGGCTCGGCGGTGTTGCTCTCGATCGCAAAGCGCAGGTTGCCCTCCAGCGCGTTGCGCCGCAGCGGGTCGCGCGGGCTGTCGGTCGAGACGCCGTTGCCGGCGTTGCCGGCGATCCGGCTGCCGGTGACGCGCCCCTCGGTCCGCCGCAGCTGGATACCGGCGCCGTTGTTCGCCACGAACTCGCACGCCTCGATGCTCAGCCGGCAGTCGCTGGCGCGCAGCCCCGGCGTGTTCCCCTCGAAGCGGGTGCCGGCGACCGATCCCTCCGATTCGCGCACGTGCAGTCCCGCGAGGGCGTTGTCGAGGATGGCCGACCCGGTGAGCGAGAAGGTCGAGCGCAGAAGCTGCACGCCGAGCGTGTTGCCGGCGATCACCAGCCGCTCGAGGGCGGCGGTCGAGTCGCGGAAGCGCAGGGCGCTGCCGCTGCCGGTCACCGTGCAGTCGGCGAGGGCGACGGTCGACTCCTGGAACTGGATGGAGCGGAGGTTGTCGCGAAAGATCGCGTGGTCGACGCGAAAGCGCGAGAAGTGCCCGTGCAGGCCGCGGAAGGAGCGCTCGATGAGCACCCACGCCAGGCGGCTCTCCTCGGCGTCGGCGCCCATGATGTTGAGCGCGCCCCAGCGTCCCGGCCCCTCGCCGTCGAGCGCGGTGAAGACGATCGGGGCCTCGGGCGTCCCCTCCGCCAGGAGGCGGCCCTGGATGAAGATCTCGCTCTCGCCGAGGCCGTCGCCGTCGCTGTCGCGGAACGCGAAGCGCACGACCGTGCCGGGCGCCACGGTCAGGGTCGCCCCCGGCGCGACCATCACGGTGCCGTCGACGAGGACCTCGCCTTCCCAGCGGGCGTCCTCGCCGATGAACTGCTCACCGCGGTAGACGCGGGCGGGCTCCGACCGCGGGGGCACGCGCGGCTCGAACGGCGGCGGCATCCGTCCCCAGTCCCTCGCGATGCCCGCGGCGCGCGGATCCTCGACCCGGTGCACGCGCTGCGGGTCGCCCCCGGCCGGCGGTGCGCCGGCGGCGCCCCAGAGGATGTCGGCCACGCCCCCGCGGAACGTGGACCCCTGGATGCGCGGGTGCGAGCCCGGTGCCGCGATCAGCCCCTCGTGCTCGCCGGCCGAGGCCGCGACATCCTCGAGCGCGGGGCTCGATCCGGGCCAGCAGGCGACGCCGACGTCCTCGGCGTCCACCCGGACCCGGAGCAGGCGCGGAGCGGCGCCGAGGTGGGCCGCGAGTCCCTGGCGCACCCCCGAGATCGCGACGTCAGACAGCGCGGGAGACGAGCCGATGAGCGTGAAACCGGTCTCCGCCCCCGACAGGCGGGCATGGCGGATCTCCCCCTCGCCGCCGTCGAAGATGATCCCGCCCCAGCGCTCCCCGGCGGTCTCCCCCGGGGCGGGGGGGATCTGCTCGAACGACACCGGCCGGTCCCGCTCCCCCTCCACGATCAACCGCCCGCGCACGAGCAGCTCCGTGGCGTTGTCGAGGAACTGCGGCTCGGTCTTCGTCGTGTCCGCCGGCCGCACGAGCACGCGCGTCCCGGCGAGGATGCGCAGCGTCCGCCCGCGCGGGACCAGGACGTCGTCGGCGAGGGTGACGGTCCCCGACCACACGCCGTCCTCGCGCAGCGTGCCCTGCGCGGAGGCGGGGGAGGCCGGCGGCGCGGGGGGGGGCCTGGCACCCGGCGCGGCGCAGCCGGTCGCGGTGAACGCTGCGAGGCCGAGCGTCAGGAGCGCGCGCAGCCCACGGGACATCAGATCAGGCGCTTGTCCTTGAGAAACTGCTTGGCCACGTCGCGCGCCGGCCGCTGAGCCGCATCCTGCACGAGCTTCGCGAGCGTCGCGTCGTTGATCGCCCCGGAGAGCTTGTTGACGAGGCGGCTGAGCGCGGGGAACTTCTTGAGGGTGTCCTTGCGGATCACCGGGGCGACCAGCGTCGGCGGCGTCATGCCCGCGTGCCCGGTCATCCCCCAGGGCTCGAGCCAGACCAGGTTGAACCGCTGCTCGTACTCGCGCCGCACGATCTCGCGCACGTCGGCCGCGGCCTCGCCGGCCGGGCGGCCGAGGATCTCACGCAACGCCACCCCGGGGTCCTCCAGGTAGAGGTCGACGTCGGCGGTCTGCAGCGCCGCGTGCATGGCCTTGCTGTCCGGGTAGTTCTTGGTCACGATCGTCGTGCCGGTGCGCTCGCTGACCATCCAGGTGAAGATCTCCGCGAGCACCTCCTGCTCCTTGCCCGGGAGCCGGCCCACGAAGATCGTCTTGCCGACGCAGGCCTCCGCCGGCCACCAGGAGACGAGCATGGCGACGGCGCCGATGGCCGCGATCACGGCCGCGAACGTCTTTCTCATCAAGTCCTCCGTCGATCCTGTGTTGCCACAACCACAAAACGCGCTGCTCATGATAGGCCAATCCGTCCGGTGTTGCCACCCCCGCCGGGCGCGTCAGCCGCACACCTCGGCGAGCGCGCCGGCGACCAGGAAACAGGCCGCTCCCGCGAGGAGGGTCGTCGCGAAGCCGGAAGTGGCAGCGACCAGGAGCGCCGCCGCCAGGCCGAGGACCGAGAACGCCGCCCAGACCGCCCAGCCCCAGGCGACGAGGAGGCGCTCCCCGAGCAGCGCAAGCGCGCCCGGGAACGGCGACCCGAGGAGATAGCCGAGGAAGCCCGCCGCAGCCCCGGCGACAACGAGCCGCGACCAGAGGGGTGCGCCACCGATCACGCCGGCCAGCGCGGGCACCAGAGCCGCGGCGAGCATCAGGACGACCGCAAGGACACCGCAGCGGCGGCGTTGGGCGGCCGCTGCCGCGAAGGGGCGCTGCGCCCGCGCACTCCCGACGGCGCCGGCGGCCAGGAAGACGGCAAGCGTCGCCACCGCCGGCGCCGGAGAGCCCACCACCTGGACGTGGGCGAGCAGGCCGACCCCGGCCACGGCCGTGCCGAGTCCGATGGCGCCGAAGTGGACGGCCGCGGCCAGCCGCC
>DATDCY010000077.1 GCA_036524115.1 bacterium
CGCGGCCAACGCGGCCGCCACGAGGACCGCGGCCCGCAGCCGCGCGCGCGTCATGGCGTCCCCCCGGGCAGCGGCCGCGCCCGCTCGAAACGGGGCAGCAGCGGCAGCGCGGCGAAGTACAGGAAATAGACGGCCGTCGAGATCCGCTCCAGCGTGAGCACGGCGCCGACCGGCAGCTGCGACCCGAGGTAGCCGAGGATGAGGAAGTTCGCGAAGAACGCCAGCGTCAGCGCGCGCTTGAGGGGCCGATAGCGCGCGCTGCGGACGGGGGAGCGGTCGAGCCAGGGCAGCGCCGGCACCAGGAAGATCGCGGCCGCCATCGCAACCGCCCCGCCGAGCTTGCTCGGGATGGAGCGCAGGATCGCGTAGAAGGGGACGAAATACCACTCGGGCACCAGGTGCGCGGGCGTGGCGAGCGGGTTGGCCGGCTCCCAGTTGGCGGGCTCGAGCAGGAGCGTCGGCGCGAAGAACACCACGGCCGCAAATGGCAGCAGCGCCAGCGCGTCGAACCAGAGGTCGCGGGTGACGTAGTACGGCCAGAAGGGGATGCGCCGCGGGTCCCCCTCGTCGAGGTCGACACCGTCCGGGTTGCCGCTGCCGACGCGATGCAGCGCCATCACGTGCAGCAGGACCAGCCCGCCGATGAGCGCGACCGGCAGCACCGCAGTGTGCAACGCGAAGAACCTCCCGAGCGTCGCATCCCCGACGGCGAAGTCCCCGCGCAGCCAGACCACGAGGCCGGGGCCGACGAGGGGAATCGTCCCGAAGATGTTGGTGATGACG
Source organism: bacterium (assembly GCA_036524115.1). Taxonomy (NCBI): domain Bacteria; species bacterium. Next base: position 784 of record DATDCY010000077.1, read on the forward strand.
GTGGCGCTCCAGAAGGACATCTGTCCCCACGGCAGCAGATATCCCATGAAGGCCTCGGCCATGAGGCAGAGGAAGATGGCGAAGCCGACCAGCCAGACCAGCTCGCGCGGCGACTTGTACGAGCCGTAGTAGAGGGCGCGCCCGACGTGCAGGTAGACCGCGAGGAAGAAGCCGCTGGCCCCGAGCGCGTGCAGGTAGCGCAGCAGCCAGCCGTAGTTCACCTCGCGCATGATGTGCTGCACGCTGTCGAAGGCGAGGCCGGTGTCCGGCTTGTAGTGCATGGCGAGGAAGACCCCGGTCACGATCTGCAGGACGAGGAAGAGACCGGCGAGCGAGCCGAAGTTCCACCACGAGTTCAGGTTGGGCGGCTCGAGGTGCCGCGTGACGTGCCGCTCGAGCGCCTCGGTCAGCGGCAGGCGCCGCTCGATCCAGGCCGGGATCGCCATCAGGCCGGACCCGCGGGGAGGTCGGCGAGCTTGCGGACCCCGGCGTCGAAGCCGCTGAAGCTCCCCGAGCCGATCCTCAGCGTGCTCGCGCCGGTGAACTCGTAGGGCAGCAGGTGCAGGTTCTCCGGCGGCGGGCCGTCGAGGCGCCGGCCGAGCGTGTCGTACTTGCCGCCGTGGCAGGGACAGAAGAAGCCCGGCTGGTCGAGGCCCGGGACGCGCCCCGGCTCGAGCATCGGGATGCACCCGAGGTGCGTGCACACGCCGAGGCAGACCAGCCACTCGGGGCGCTTGACGCGCTCGGCGGGCGACGCCGGGTCGCGCAGGGACGCGCCGTCGATCCGGCCGGCGGCCTCGATCATGGCCGGCGTTCGCCGCAGGATGAAGACCGGCTGGCGGCGCCAGAGGACGACCTCCAGGGCGCCCGCGGCGATCTTCGACACGTCGACCTCGACGACGCCGGCCGCGATGACGTCGCTCGAGGGGCTCATCGAGCGCACGAAGGGGATCGCCGCCAGGCCGGCGCCGCACGCCCCGACCGCGGACGCGGCGATCGTGAGGAAGCTCCGCCGCGTGAGCCCCCGATCCGCCTGGCCTGCCGCCATTGACCCTCCTGCGATGCATCCGGACCTGCGGGACACGGGTTGCCGCCTGCAACCCGCAGCGCGATATCCAAAAGATAGGCGGGCACCCCGGAGCCGTCAAGGCGGGCGGAAACGACGTGCGCACTTCGAGCCGTGTTGACACCGCGCAGAGGCGCGCTTAGCTTGCCGGGTGAAGCCGGTCTCCGCAGGCTCCACGGGGCGCCGGGGGCGGCCGGCGGCAACGTAACCCCTGGAGATCACAGCCATGCGCAGTCCTGCCGGGCAGCCGGGCCGGCCCGCCGCCCGAGGCGCGGGGCGAGGTGCCGGGCGCGTGCTGCGCCGCAGCTGCACCCTGACGTGGGAGCTGCAGGTGCACTTCACCCGCGAGACGTTCGCCGCCGGCAACACCGTGCTCGCGCGGGTCCTCGACGGCGCCGGGGAGCGGCGCCACCGCGTGCTCGCGGTCATCGACGCGGGCGTGCTCGCCTGCACGCCGCGGCTCCCGGGTCACATCGCCCGCTACGCGCAGCGCCACCGCGGCCGGATGCAGCTGGTCGCGCCCCCGTTCGTCGTCCCCGGCGGGGAGGCCTGCAAGAGCGATCCGCGCGCCGTCGAGGCCGTCTGCGCGCAGATCGAGCGGCACGGGCTCTGTCGCCAGTCGTTCCTGCTCGCCATCGGCGGAGGGGCGGTCCTCGATGCCGCGGGACTCGCGGCCGCGCTCGCGCACCGGGGCGTGCGGCTGATCAGGATGCCCACGACGGTGCTTGCCCAGAACGACGCCGGCGTCGGCGTGAAGAACGGCATCAACGCCTTCGGCCGCAAGAACTTCCTCGGCACGTTCGCGCCGCCCTTTGCGGTGGTCAACGACCTGGAGTTCCTCAGGACCCTCGACGCGCGCGATCGCCGCGCCGGCCTCGCCGAGGCGGTGAAGGTGGCGCTCGTGCGGGACCGGGAATTCTTCGATCTGCTCTGGCGCGAGCGACGGCGGCTGGCGGCGGGCGCAACCGGGCCGCTGGAGGAGACGGTCGTGCGCTGCGCCGAGCTGCACCTCGACCACATCGTCTCGCGCGGCGACCCCTTCGAGCGCGGCTCCTCGCGCCCGCTGGACTTCGGCCACTGGTCGGCGCACGCCCTCGAGGAGCTCAGCGCCGGCGCGCTGCGCCACGGCGAGGCCGTGGCGATCGGCATCGCCCTCGACGCGCTGTATTCCGTGCGCAGCGGCCTGCTCGGCGAGCCCGACGGCCATCGCGTCCTCGCGCTGCTGGAGGACCTCGGCTTCGCGCTCTTCGACTGGGCGCTCGAGTCGCTGGACGTCCAGGCCGCGCTCGCGCGGTTCCAGGAGCACCTCGGCGGCGAGCGCGCCATCCCGCTGTTGCGCCGGCCCGGCGAAGTCCTGGACGTGCGGGCGATCGACGCGCGGCGCATGCGCGGCTGCGTCGCCGAGCTGGCGCGCCGGCACGGGGCGGCCGCCGCCCGCGCGCCAGCGGCGGCGCGGCCGGGCGACGGCGCAGCGCAGCGCGACGCACTCCGCGCGCGATGACCCTCACCTACTGCACGAACATCCACCCCGGCGAGAGCTGGGCCGAGATCTTCGCACACGTGCGGGAGTACGTGCCGGCGGTGCGGGGCCGGTTCGCCCCCGGCGGGACGTTTCCGGTCGCCCTGAGGCTCTCGGGGCGCGCCGCGATGGAGATCGACGGACCCGAAGCCGCGCGCTTCGCCGAATGGTGCCGCCGCGAGCGGTGCCGCGTCGTGACGCTCAACGGCTTCCCGCACGGCCGCTTCCACGGCGTCCCCGTCAAGGAACAGGTCTACCTCCCCGACTGGCGGGACCCCGAGCGGCTGCGGTACACGTCGCGGCTCGCGGACCTGCTCGCATCCTGGCTCCCCGAAGACGGCCGTGGCTCGATCTCCAGTGTGCCCATCGGCTTCCGCCGTTCCCTGACGCCGGAGGCGGTGGCGGCGGCGCGCAGGAACCTCCGCGGCGCGCTCGAGCACCTCGAGCGGCTCGCCGGCGAGACGGGGCGGGAGATCCTGCTCGCACTGGAGCCCGAGCCCGGCTGCCTGATCGAGACGACGGAGGACGTGGTGCGCATCTTCGAGCGCCTGGAATCGCCTCCGCGCCTCTCGCGGCACCTGGGCGTCTGCTACGACTGCTGCCACCAGGCCCTCCAGTTCGAGGACCCCGCCACCTCGCTCGAAACGCTGCGCCGTGCCGGAATCCCCATCGCGCACGTCCAGGTCTCGTCCGCGCTGCGGGTCGAGGGCCCGGACCTCGCGCCGGTCGCCTCCTTCGCGGAGCCGACCTACCTGCACCAGTGCGTCGGGCGTCGGCCGGACGGCTCGCTGGTCCGCTTCGACGATCTGCCCGAGGCGCTGGCCGCGGCACCGTCCACCGGCTGCGCCGAGTGGCGCGTGCACTTTCACGTGCCGGTCTTCCACGAGGGCTCGGGCACGTTCCGGACGACGAACGACTTTCTCGCGGGGATCCTGCCGCTGCTCGAACCGGCGACGCCCCTGGAGGTCGAGACCTACACCTGGGGCGTCCTGCCGCCCCGGATGCGGACGCCGACGGTCACGGAGTCGATCGTCCGCGAGCTCGAGTGGGTCGCCCGCCGCGTTGCGGCTCCTGCGGCTGCCCGCCCGGAGCCTCTTCCGGATAGGTGACCTGCGTACCGCGCACCCGGGCAAACGGCGTCAGGGAGTGCTCCCGCGGCGACGCGCCGCTCATGATGTGGGCCACCGGGACGCCGTGCGCAAGCAGCGCGTCCGCGATCAGCGAGCGGTGGCAGCGCCACGGCAGCGCCTCGGCGCAGAGCAGCGCCGTCCTCGTCTCCCGGGCGATCCCGATCAGCTCCGCGAGCGCGGCATCGAAGGCGGGCGTCTGCATGTAGTCCGCGAAGCCGCGGAACGACTCGTTGCGCCAGCCCGCGTTCGGAGAATCGGCGCGGGGATGGCGCAGCCCCCCGAGGGCCGCGAGGTGGCGGTACCCGATGCCGGCCGCCGCGAGGCTGCCCGGCAGCGTCTCGCGGTTGAACTGCGGGTTGTGCCGCGAGCGCGGCACGGTGCGGACGTCCGCGACCAGCGCGACGGCGTGGACCCGCAGCAGCTCGAGGAACACCTCGAGGGGGCGGTTGGAGTGGCCGATCGTCAGGATCACGCCGCGGCCGCCCTGAGCGAGACGCCGAGGATGCCGATCCGGGGAAGCTCGAGGGAGCGGCTCAGCCGCAGGCCCGCCCGCCGCAGCCCCTCGCGCAGCTCCGCGCTCCGGAAGCGGTCGTGCGCCGGGTGCAGGAGGATGTGCCGGGTGATGACGTTCTGGTAGAGCGAGGGGTACAGCTCCTCGAAGTAGAAAGCCCCGCCGGGCCGCAGGACCCGCGCGGTCTCGGCGAGCGCACGGCGCCAATCCGGCACGTGGTGCAGCGCGCCGAAGTCGAAGACGGCGTCCAGGCTCGCGTCGGCGAAGGGCAACTCGGCCGCGTCGGCCGCGAGCAGCCTGATTCTCGAGCGGCCCCTCCCGCCGAGATAGCGCCCGGCACGCTCGAGCATGGCCGGGTCGTAGTCCGAGGCGAGGAGCGTCGCGGGCCGGAACGCCGCCTCGATGAGCGCGGCCCCGGCGGCCCGGCCGCAGCCGATCTCGAGGATTTCGCCGCCGGGGGCCAGGCCATGTCCGCGCCGCAGCCATGCGATTTCCAGGCGCTGCTCGAGCACCCGCAGCGGGTTGTTCACCACCCAGCGCTCGGCCCAGTTGAGCTTCACGGCCTCCTCCCCGTGTGGATGACCGCGATGCCGTTGGAGAGCCGCCGGTAGGCGATGTCGCGGAAGCCGATCGCCGCAAGCTGCGCGGAGAGCTCATCGGGGGTCGGGAACATCCGGATCGACTCCGAGAGGTAGCGGTAGCCGTTCGGCGACCGCGCGAGGACCCGGCCGACGGCCGGCATGACCGAGAACGAGTACCAATCGTAGAGGCTGCGGAACAGCGGGTTGACCGGCTGGGAGAACTCCAGGCACAGGAACCTGCCGCCGGGCCTCAGGACCCGGTGCATCTCGCCGAAGGCCCGGTGCATGTGCGTCACGTTGCGGATGCCGAAGCCGACCATGGCGGCGTCGAACGCGCCGCTCGCGGCGGCGATGCACTCGGCGTCCCCCTCGACGAGGTCGATCGCCGCCCCGCGCGCCGCGGTGAGCTTCCGGCGGCCGGCGGCCAGCATGTCGCGGTTGATGTCGTAGACCACCACCCGTCCGGCGGGGCCGACCGCACGCGCGGCGAGCAGCGCGAGGTCCCCGGTGCCGCCGCAGACGTCGATGACCCGCTCGCCGGGCTTCAGGGCCAGCAGGCGCACCGCCGTGCGCTTCCAGGGGTGGTGGAGGCCGAGGCTCAGGACCGTGTTCGTCAGGTCGTAGCGTCGCGCGATCGTCGAGAAGTGCCGGTGCACCAGCCGCGCCTTCTCCGCCTCGCCGACCGGCTGGTAGCCGAAGTAGTGCCGGGCGGGATCGGTTCCGCCGGGGGTTGGTACGGGTGGGGCGGGGCTTTTCATACGTCCGTCCGTTCGCCTGCCGCGGGTTGGAAGGTCCGGGCCTCCGATCGCCATGAAATATACCGGCCCGGCGTTCGAAATCCCATCGGTCTATCGCGAAATGGGGCGACAACCCCATGGCAGCCGGCTGTCCCGGAGCGACATATTTCGTTCCAGGTTCGCAGGGATAGGCCCGCGTCGGGCGGGACGGCGGCCTTTGGGGGGGGATCGGCTCTTGGCGCGATCACGCGACGAGGCGGCGGGGTCGGGCGGACGCCCGGCGGACCTGACGGCCATCGACTTCTCTTCGCCCGCGTACAACCGGATCGATGAGCTCCAGGATTGCGCCGGGAACTACCGTTCCTTCGAGACCCTCGAGGGTATCGTCACCGCGGACATGCGCCATCGATTCGAGCGGGAGCGTCGGGGCCGGCGCGGGTCCGGCGGCGAACCCGCGGGTGCGAGCGCGGTTGCGGTGGCGGACGCCATCGGGGACCGGGAGCAGGGGCCCGCGCCGCCGGCGCCGGTGACCATCGTCTCGCGCGGTCGGGTCCTCGTGCTCGACACGGACGCCGTCCGCGCCGGCGCGTTGGCGCGGGTTCTCGGCCGGCATGGGTTGACGTGCACCGAGATCGTGACGGGCGAAGGGCGATCCGTGAAGGTGCGGGGGGGCTTCGGCGGCTTTTCCGCCGCGAGAGAGCCCGCGGTCGACGCCGGCCGGCCCGTCGTTGAGCCCGGTCCCGTGCCCACGGCCGCCTTCGACTGCGTGCTCGACCTGCAGCCGGCGCCCTCGTACGCGGGGCCATTGCTGCCCCCCGGCTACTACGCGCCGGGCGGCGACGCGGGCCGGCTCGCGCAGGCGCTGGCCGAGCTGCCGGAGATGCGCGGCCGTTTCGAGAAGCCCCAGTTCACGCTGTTCCTCGCGGAGCGCTGCCTTCGGGGCCGCGGCCGGGAAGCGGCCTGCGACCGCTGCGCCGGGATCTGTCCTTTCGGGGCGATCGCAGCCGCGGACCGCGGCGTCGCCGTCGACCACACCCTGTGCGAGGGCTGCGGCGCCTGTGCGCTCGTCTGTCCGGCGGACGCCATGCGGATGGTCGTCCCCTCCTCGGCCGGGACCATCGCGCGGTTGCGGGGCGCACTCGAGCGCGCCGCGCGGGACGGCGTCGCTCCGAAGCTGACGATCTGCGAGGCCGACGCCGCGGGTCCCGCCCCCGGTGCGGCCCTGGCGCCGGACGCCGGGACCGCGCCCGGCGCACCGCGCGTCGTCTTCGCGCTCGAGCAGATCGGGCTCGTGCGGCTCGAGACGCTGCTGGCCGCCGTCCGCCACGGCGCGCGCTCGGTGGCCGTCGTCTGCCCGGGGACGGCACCGGCGATCGCGGCGGCGGTGCGCCGCCAGGTGGAGCTGGCCTCGGCCATCGTCGGCGGGCTGGGCCTGCGGCCGGACACCGTGACCTTCGCGATTGCACCGGAGTGCCCGCCGGCCGGGCAGGTGGCGGGGACGGCCGCCGCCCCGGAGACCTCGGAGATGTCGGGGGCCGAGGCGCCGGACGCACCGGACGCGCGCGATCCCTGGCCGCCGCAGGACTCGGCGTCCCTCGTCCGCGCGGCGGCACACGTGCTCCACGAGCGCTCGGGCGCCCGCGATCCCGCCCTGCCGCTGCCCGAGGGGGCGCCGTTCGGCACGCTCGGGATCGCGGCTGAGCGGTGCACGCTGTGCATGGCCTGCGCGGCGGCCTGTCCCGCCGGCGCCCTGGCGGGGTCCGGCGACGCGCCGCGGCTCGAGTTCCGCGAAGCGCGATGCCACCAGTGCGGCCTGTGCGCGCAGGTCTGCCCCGAGCAGGCGCTGCACCTGCAGCCGCGGCTGCTCTGCGATCCCGAGGGCGCGGCGCGGCCGGTGGTGCTGCACGAGCAGGAGGCGGCCCGGTGCGTCTCCTGCGGCGCGCCGTTCGCTTCCCGGGCGATGGTCGACCGCATGACCGCCAGGCTGAAGGGCCACTGGATGTTCGTCGAGGAGCGGCAGCTGCGGCGCCTCCGGCAGTGCGGCACCTGCCGGGCCCGGGACGTCCTTCTCTCCGAGGACGCAGCGCGATGGGCCCGGTAGCGACCGGCCGCACGATCCCGGGCTGGTGCCCGACCTTCGGGGACCTGCGCTCGGACGCCTACGTGCTCCTCGCCGCGCTCCTCGGGCCGCCGCCCACGGAGGGGCTCCTGCACATCGTGCGGAACCTCGCGTGGGACGGCCCGCTCCCCGGAACACTCGAGCGTTCGCTGGCGGGCCTGCGGCGCGCCGGCGCCGAGCATCCCCTCCCCGTGGTCGAGGACGAGCACCGCGTGCTCTTCGTCGGCCTCGGGAGCGGCGAGGTGGTCCCCTACGCCTCCTGGTACCGGGAGCGGACGCTCCAGTCCCTCCCACTCGCGGCGCTGCGCTCCGACCTCCTGCGGCTCGGCCTCGTGCGGCAGGCCGGCTGTCCCGAGCCGGAGGACCACGCCGGCGCCCTCTGCGAGATCATGGCGCTGCTCTCCGGGCCCTCGTCCGAGGTCCCGCTTGCGCACCAGGCTCAGGTGTTCGGGGACCACCTCGCCCCCTGGATGGGTGCGTTCTTCGGCGACCTCCATGGCGCCCGCGGTGCCAGCTTCTACCGCGCCGTGGGCGACTTCGGGGCCCGCTTTCTCGAGGCCGAGAGCCGCTATTTCGCCTTCGCACCTGAATGGGAGCCCTTCACGGAAGGAGCATAGCGCCATGGTCAGACCGTTCTCCGCCAGCCGTCGTTCGTTCTTCAGGAGCGCCGCGGCGCTCGGGGGGGCCGCGGCCGCGCTCGCCCTCGGAGGCGACAGGAAGACCGCGAAAAGCGCGCCTGCGCCGCCACGCAGCGGCGGCACCAGCGGCTACCGCCTCACGGAGCACATCGCGAAGTACTACGAGAAGGCGCGAGGCTGAGCCCCGCAGCCGACGACAGAGGGAAACGGAGATGAGGCAGATCGGCAGGAAGTGGCTGCGGCGCACGGCAACGGAGGCACCTTGCCCCGCCGGGATGGACCGGCGGACCTTTCTCGAACGCGGCGCGGTGGCGCTGGGCGGCGGCGCTCTCCTGGGCCTGCTGCCGCTGTCGGTGGTGCGCAAGGCCACGGCGCAGGAGAAGACGAACTTCCCGCACCCGGGGACAAAGAGCGAGACACGGCGCTCGATCTGCACGAACTGCTCCGTGGGGTGCGGCATCATCGCCGAGATCCAGAACGGCGTCTGGGTCGGGCAGGAGCCGGACTTCGACTCGCCGATCAACCTCGGGGCGAACTGCCCGAAGGGCGCCGCGGAGCGCAACATCGTCTTCGGTCACAAGCGCACGAAATACCCGATGAAGCTCGAGAACGGCACCTGGAAGCGCCTCTCCTGGGACCAGGCGATCAACGAGATCGGCGACAGGCTCCTGAAGATCCGCGAGGAGTCGGGGCCGGACGCCCTGTTCTTCTGCGGCTCGTCCAAGGCCAGCAACGAGGGCGCGCACCTGCAGGCCAAGTTCGCGGCCCTCTGGGGCACGAACAACGCCGACAACCAGGCCCGCATCTGCCACTCCACGACCGTCAACGGGGTGGCGAGCACCTGGGGCTACGGCGCGATGACCAACTCCTACAACGACATGCACAACTCCAAGGCAATGCTGTTCATCGGCTCGAACGCGGCCGAGGCGCACCCCGTGGCGATGCAGCACATCCTGCGGGGCAAGGAGAACGGCGCCAAGATGATCGTGGTCGACCCGCGCCACACGCGCACGGCCGCGCACGCCGACATCTACGCCCGGATCCGCTCGGGCACCGACATCCCCTTCATCTACGGGCTGCTCTGGCACATTTTCAAGAACGGCTGGGAGGACAAGGAGTACATCGCCCGCCGCGTCTGGGCGATGGACGACGTGCGCAAGGAGGCCGAGCACTGGCCTCCCGAGGTCGTCGCGGACGTGACGGGCGTCCCCAAGGAGAAGGTCTACGAGATCGCCAGGACCATGGCGGAAAACCGCCCCGGGACGGTCGTCTGGTGCATGGGGATCACGCAGCACCACGTCGGCAACAACAACACGCGCCTCTGCTGCATCCTGCAGCTGGCGCTCGGAAACGTTGGCGTGGCCGGCGGCGGGACGAACATCTTCCGCGGCCACGACAATGTGCAGGGCGCGACCGACATCGGACCGAACGCCCACACCCTCCCCGCCTACTACGGCCTTGCCGAAGGCGCCTGGAAGCACTGGTGCCGCGTCTGGGATCTGGACTACGAGTGGCTCAAGACCCGCTTCGACATGACCCAGAAATACGATGCCGGCGGCGGGAACATGGCCTTCACGATGAACATGCCCGGCATCCCCGTCTCGCGCTGGATCGACGCCGTGCTCGAGGACAAGGCCAACCTCTCGCAGCGCACGAACGTGCGCGCCGTCATCTTCCAGGGGCACGCCTGCAACAGCCAGACGCGCGGCCCGGAGATGAAGAAGGCGCTCGAGAAGCTCGACCTGCTCGTCATCTCCGACCCCTACCCGACGCACATGGCGGTGTTGAGCGACCGCAGGAACGACACCTATCTGCTGCCGAGCTGCACGCAGCTGGAGACCTCCGGCTCCTGCACCGCCTCGAACCGCTCGCTCCAGTGGCGCGAGAAGCTCGTCGACCCGTACTTCGAGTCGCTGCCGGACCACGTCATCCTCTACCGGTTGGCGACGAAGCTCGGCTTTGGCAAGGAACTGGTCAAGCGCATCCAGGTCGTCAACGGCGAGCCGCTCACCGAGGACATCCTGCGCGAGATCAACCGCGGCTCGTGGACGATCGGCTACACCGGCCAGAGCCCCGAGCGGCTCAAGCTCCACGCCCAGCACCGGCGCGCCTTCGACACGACCACGCTGCGGGCGCGCGGCGGGCCCTGCGACGGCGACTACTACGGCCTGCCCTGGCCGTGCTGGGGGACCCCCGCGATGAAGCACCCGGGGACCCCGCTGCTCTACGATCCGAGCAAGTCCGTCGCCGAAGGCGGGCTGGTCTTCCGCGCCAACTTCGGCACGGAGCGCAACGGGCAGAGCCTGCTGGCGGACAAGGTCTTCTCGAAGGATTCGGAGATCAAGGACGGGTACCCCGAGTTCACGGCGGACCTGCTCAAGCAGCTCGGCTGGTGGGGCGACCTGACGGCGGAGGAGCAGAAAGAGGCCGAGGGCAGGAACTGGAAGACCGACCTCTCCGGCGGCATCCAGCGCGTCGCGATCAAGCACGGCTGCGCGCCGTTTGGAAACGCGCGGGCCCGCTGCCAGGTCTGGGAGTACCCCGACCCGATCCCGATCCACCGCGAGCCGCTCTACACGCCGCGCTTCGATCTGGTGAAGAAGTACCCGACCTATGCCGACCGCAAGGCCTTCATGCGGCTCCCCACCCGCTACCAGTCGATCCAGTCCGTGGACCACAGCGCGAAGTATCCCCTCGTGTTCACCAGCGGGCGCCTCGTCGAGTACCAGGGCGGTGGCGAGAAGTCGCGCTCCAACGCCTGGCTCGCGAAGCTGCGGCCCGAGATGTTCGCCGAGGTCAACCCGAAGGACGCCAACAACGCCGGCATCACCAACGGGATGTACATGTGGCTCGAGGGCGCGGAGGGCGGACGCATCAAGGTCCGCGCGCTCGTCACCGAGCGTGTCGGCCCCGGGACCGTGTGGACGCCCTTCCACTTCGGCGGCTGGTTCGAGGGCAAGGACCTGCACGACAAGTACCCGGAGGGGACCGCTCCCTTCGTCAGGGGCGAGGCCTGCAACACCGCCACGACGTACGGCTACGACTCGGTGACGATGATGCAGGAAACGAAGGCCACGCTCTGCCGGATCACCCCGGCGTAGGGAGGAGGGGATCCATGGCGCGGATGAAGTTCCTCTGCGACGCCGAGCGCTGCATCGGCTGCAACGCCTGCGTCGTCGCCTGCAACAACGCGCACGACGTGCCGTACGGGATCAACCGGCGGCACGTCATCACCCTCAAGGACGGCGAGGAGGGCGAGAAGTCGATCTCGGTGGCCTGCATGCACTGCACGGACGCGCCGTGCGCGGCGGTCTGCCCGGTGGACTGCTTCTACACCACGCCCGACGGGATCGTCCTCCACGACAAGGACCTGTGCATCGGCTGCGGCTACTGCTTCTACGCGTGCCCCTTCGGCGCGCCGCAGTTCCCGGAGCAGGGGATGTTCGCCGCCCGCAGCAAGATGGACAAGTGCACCTTCTGCGCGGGCGGGCCGCCGGCGGACGGGTCGGTGGAGGAGTACCAGAAGTACGGGAGCAACCGGATCGCGCAGGGCAAGCTGCCGCTGTGCGCGGAGATGTGCGCGACCAAGGCGCTGCTCGGCGGCGACGGGGATGCCGTCTCGAAGATCTACATCGAGCGCGTGACGAAGCGGGGGGGCCGGCCCGTCACCTGGGGCTGGGAGACCGCCTACGCCTTCAAGGGAAGAAAGGACTGACGCCGACGCGTCGGCGGCCTTGGGGAGGAGTGCGACCATGCGACAGACGGCACGTGCGGTGACGGTCCTCGTCTTCCTGGCAGTCGGGCTGGGGTGCCGGCCCGAGCCACGTTCCACGACCATGCACGAGCCGGGGGTCTACAAAGGCGCGAAGGATCCCCTGCTCGCGCAGCAGAAGCAGCAGGAGCTGGTCGACCGGCTGAACCTGGCGCAGCGGGACCGCTGAGGAGGGCGCCGTGAAGACGCATTCGCGAAGCCTGGCCGGGCGCACCCTGGCGGGCGGACTGCTGCTGCTGGCCCTCGCGGGCCTGCTCACCGGATGGCCGGCGGGGGCCAAAGAGGATCTCTCCAACCCCCACGCGAACCTCTGGCGCGCCGTGCGGCAGGGGATCGCGGGCTTCATGACCGCCCCCGCCGAGGGTCACCGCGTCCTGATCCAGAACAGCGGGGAGAACTGGCGCGAGCTGCGCAACGGCGTGCTCATCCGCCTCTCCCCCTGGGTCCTCGCGGCGGCGCTGGCGGGCGCGGGCCTCTTCTACGCCGTCGTCGGCAAGGACAAACTCGAGCGGCCCCGCTCCGGCGTGCTGCTCGAGCGCTACACGAAGGGCGAGCGCGCGCTGCACTGGTACACGGCGACGCTCTTCGTCGTGATGGCCCTTACCGGGCTGAGCCTGCTGCTCGGCCGCGTTGCGCTGATCCCCGTGCTCGGCCACCGCGCCGTCGCCGCGTACCTCCTGGGCGCGAAGGCCGTGCACAACTACTGCGGGCCGTTGCTGCTCGTCGGGATTGTGCTGGAGTTCCTGCGCTGGGTGCGCTTCAACATCCCGACGCGGATGGACGTCGAGTGGCTCAAGACGCTGGGCGGAATGTTCGGCAGGGGCCCGCGGCCGCACGCCGGCAAGATCAACGGCGGCGAAAAGGGCTGGTTCTGGCTCGTCGCGATCTGCGGCGCCGCGGTCGGCGTGACGGGCGTCCTCCTGGACTTCCCGGTCTGGGGGCAGACCAGATTCGTGATGCAGTTTGCGCACGTGGTGCACGTCGCCTTCGCCGTGATCTTCGTGACCGCCTCGTTCGGCCATATCTACATGGGCACCCTCGGCGCGGAGGGAACCTTCGAGGGGATGTGGCGTGGCACGGTCGACTCGGTCTGGGCGAAGCAGCACCAGGACCTCTGGTACGAGGAGCAGGTGCGCGCGCGGGGCATCCCCGCGGAAGACCCGTGAAGACCCGCATCTTCCTCGACGGGGGCGACCCGGCGGAGACGCGCGATCTGCTCGGCCGCCTCGGCTTCCTTGACGGCCAGACGACCAACCCGACGCTGATCGCCAGGAACCCTGCGGCGCGCGCACGCCTCGATCGCGGCGAGCGGCTGCCGGAGGCCGAGGTGCTCGCGTTCTACCGGGGCGTCGTCCACGAGATCTCGGGACTGCTGCCGGCGGGGTCGGTCTCGGTCGAGGTCTACGCCGACCCGGCGACCGGGCCCGAGCGCATGCTCGAGCAGGCGGCCGAGATGTACCCCTGGATCCCAAACGCGCACATCAAGTTCCCGTCGAATGCGGCGGGCCTCGCGGCCGCCGAGACGGCCGCCGCCGCCGGCATGCGCGTCAACATGACCCTGTGCTTCAGCCAGGAGCAGGCCGCCGCGACCTACGCCGCGACGCGAGGGGCCGCGCGCGGCCAGGTCTTCGTCTCGCCGTTCGTCGGCCGCCTCGACGACCGCGGCGAGGACGGCATGGACCTGATCGCCAACATCCTGCGCATGTACCGGGCCGGCGACGGCCATGTGGAGGTGCTCACGGCAAGCGTGCGGACGCTGGACCATCTGCTCTTCGCGCTCGCCCTCGGCTCGGACATCGTGACGGCCCCGTACAAGATCCTCAGGGAGTGGGCCGACAGGGGAGTGCCGCAGCCGGGGGCCGACTACCGCTACCCGCGGGGCACGCTCCGGCCGATCCCGTACAAGGAACTGGACCTGGCGCTCCCGTGGCGGCAGTTTGACGTCGCGCACGACCTGACGGCCCAGGGCATGGAGAAGTTCTCCGCGGACTGGAACGCGCTCATCCGCTGAAGCCACGCGCGCGGGGCGCGGCGCGTGGCCTCGCGAAGGGAGGCGCATTACCTGACGGGCTGCTGCGCCTTCCCGTACGTCGGGAGATATGTCACGTGCGGGTTGTCCCCCTCCAGCTTGCGGGTGTGGCAGATGCTGCACCTTCCGAGCGACGTGCCCGCGCCCTGCAGCCGCGCCGGCTGCAGGTTGTCCGCCGCACGCTTCGAGGGGTACCAGGCGTGCGGGCTGTTGTGGCAGAACGCACAGGCGAGCCCGCCGTGGCCGGTCGAGCGCCGGTAGAGGGCGCCGCCCGTCGTGTAGTTCTTCCCGTGGCACTGCTCGCAGGTCGGCTCCGTGGCCCACGGTTCCCTCGTTGGGTCGCCCATGCCCGCGATGCCGCCATGGCAGGCGCCGTCCTGGCAGGCCGGGACGTCGCCCTCGTAGCCCATGCCGCCGATCCGCGTCCTGAGGCACCGCGTGTCCGCGCCGGGGTGGCAGGAGTAGCAGGTCCCGTCCGCCGCTCGGTCCACGCCGTTGTGCCAGCCGTGCATCGCCAGGGAAACGGACTTGACGCCGGGGACGCCCGGCGCCTGGAGGGCATTGCTGGAGTGGCACTTCGCGCAGAGCACGGGCTCCGCCCCGACCAGATTCTGGCCGATCCCCGCGACCCCGCTCTGTCCCTGGTAATAGTCGTGGGTCATCAGGATGTTCAGGTCGACGTCCATCGTGCCGGTAAGGCCGTTCATCGGGTCAACCGGAAGGTGCGTCGTCCCGTCGCCGCCCTGCATGTGGCACATCTCGCAGTGGATCTCGTCGGAGACGGGGAGGACCACCTTCGTCCAACGGGTCGCGCCGTCCGCGGCGGCAAGCTTGACGAGCGCGCTCTGGTAGGGGTTCCACGTCATGTCGTCGTTGCGCGGCAGCACCGGGATCCCGGTGGCCTCGAAGTGGTCGCCCACGAGCTTCATCTCTCCCGAGAGACCGTTTCCGGTGAGCCCGATGCCCTCGGGCAGGTTCACACCGAAGAGTTGTGGCGCATACTGCCAGAAGTCGCTCTTGCCCTTCACCGTGGTGTTGTTCGCGATCGAGTAGGTGAGCGTGACGCCGCTTGTCACCAGTTGCGGGGGCTCTCCCCGCTTGACGACCTGGACCCAGAGGTTGTTGAACGGCGGCAGCAGCGCAAGTGTCTTGTAGCTGGGGTTGATGCAGTGCATCCCGAGGTCGTTCCAGCCGACGACGACGTATTCGTCGCCGGTGTCGGATCCCGACGCTGCCGCGCCGGCGGCTGCTCCCGGACGCGGAAGCACCAGCAGCGAAGCGATCGCCAGCGCGCTGGCCAGAGCCTTCAATTGCACGTGCGCCATGGCCTGTCTCCTCTCTTGTTTCACCCGGTCTCTTCGCCGCTCTCCTTACGTGCTGCCACCTCGCTGCTCGGAAGCAGCGCAGCCGCTGCTGGAAATGTAACGGCCGGCCGAATGCGGGCAATGCAGGGATGACCTCAATTCCGCGCCGGATCGCCTCCTTGACACCCCGGGGATCAGCCCTGGATTCCGTCAGGAGGCGACGGCTTGAAAGGGCGCGTGGTTGCCGGCGGGCGGACGGAGCCTATATTGCCACCAGGGTTCGAATCCGCTGCGAAGGAGGATCGTGAAGACCTACGACGCCGTGGTCATCGGCGCGGGCGACGTCGGCTGCGCGGTTGCGTTCAAGGCCGCCGGCGCCGGTCTTTCGGTTGCGCTGGTCGAGAAGGGCGCAATCGGGGGGACGTGCCTGAACAACGGCTGCGTCCCCTCGAAGACGCTCATCCACGTGGCGGACCGGGTCCTGGAGATCGCGGAGGCGCCGGCGCTCGGCATCCGCGTCGAGCTGGCGGGCGCCGACTTCGAGGGGATCATGGCGCGGATGCGGGAGACGGTCGCGAACGGCCGCAGTGCCCTGCACCGCGCCGTCGAGCAGACGGCGAACATCGAGCTGATCCCCGGCGCGTGTCGCTTCCTCGCACCGCGCACGCTCGAAGTCGCGGGGACGAGGCTCGCCGGGAAGAAGGTGTTCGTCGCCTCGGGCTCCCGGCCCGCCATGCCGCCGATCCCCGGGCTCGACGCGACGCCGCACCTCACGAACGAGACGCTGCTCGCGCTCCGGCGCCGGCCGGAGAGCCTCATCATCCTCGGGGGAGGGTACATCGGGCTGGAGTACGGCCACTTCTTCGCGGCGCTCGGCACGAAGGTCACGATCGTCGAGCGCGGCGAGCGCCTCCTGCCGTTCGAGGAGCCGGAGGTCTCCGAGCTCCTCCGCGCGCGGCTCGCACAGCGGGTGCAGCTGCACCTCGGCACGACCGTCACCGAGGTCAGGCCGGCGGCCGGGGGCTGCGCCGTCGTCGTGCGGGGAGCGGGCGACAGCACGGCGGAGCTGGCGGCCGAGCAGGTCCTCGTCGCCGCGGGCCGCCGTTCCAACGCGGACGAGCTTCGCGCTCAGGCGGCCGGGTTTGATCTCGACGAGCGCGGCTACTTCCGCGTCGACGACCGCCTGCGGACGAACAAGCCCGGCGTCTGGGCGCTCGGCGACGCCATCGGCCGGGCGATGTTCACGCACGCCGGCGACCGGGAGGCCGAGGTGGCCTGGCACAACGCGTCGCACCGCCGGCAGATCGCCATGGACTTCGCCGCCGTCCCGCACGCGGTCTTCACCTCGCCGCAGATCGCCTCGGTGGGGCTCACCGAGGCGCAGGCCGCGGCCGGGGGGCGCACGCCGCTCGTGGGCAGGGCCCGCTACATGGACACCGTCCTCGGCAGGGCGATGGGGGAGCGCGACGGCTTCGCGAAGGCGATCGTCGATCGGGAGACCCGGCGCATCCTCGGCTTCCACGTGATCGGACCGCAGGCGTCGCTGCTGATCGCCGAGGTCGCCACCGCGGTCGCCAACCGCCAGCAGGTCGACACCATCACGGGGAGCATGCACGTCTTTCCGGCGCTCTCGGACCTCGTGACCGAGGCGTTCGCGAATCTCGCGTAGCACGGGCGGGTGCCCGGAGCCACCACACGGGAAGGAGGTGACAACGGATGAAGAAATCTCTCACCCCCGCGGCGAGGGAACTCGAGGCGGCGCACTGGACGGCCCTGAAGAAGGCCCTGACCGAGAAGACCGTCAAGGTCTGCCGCAAGTGAAGCAGCTGAAAGTCGTGACGTCGCCGGTCGGCGACGCAAAAATCCGGGCGCGACCGCCCTCGCGTGCGAAGCGCGAGGGGGCCGCGCCCGGGCACCTTCACCCCCGGGAGGCGGCACCCGCATGGCCCTGACCGATCCGCTCTCGTTCTTCGTGCAGCTCCACCTCACGGCGCGCTGCAATCTGCGCTGCCGCCATTGCTACCAGTCGCAGGCGGCGGGCGGCGGCGAGCTCGCGACCGCCGAGGTCCTCGACCTGCTCGAGGAGTGCCGCGAGACCCTCGCCGCCTGGGCTGCCGGCTACGGCCTGTCCTTCCAGCCCGCCGTCAGCCTCACGGGGGGGGAGCCCCTCCTGCGGCCGGACCTCTTCGACATCGCCGCCGCCTTCCGCGACGCCGGGTTCGCCGTGTCGGTGCTGACCAACGGGACGCTCGTGGCCCGCGAGGAGGCGCGGCGGTTCGCGGACCTCGGCGTGCGCGCCGTGCAGGTGAGTCTCGAAGGGCTCGGTGACGTGCACGACGGGATCCGGGGACCGGGGAGCTTCGCGGCCGCGCTGCGCGGCGTCGATGCGCTCGTCGCGGCCGGTCTCCCGGTCACGGCGAACATGACGCTCTCGCGCCTCAACGTCTCGCAGGTGCTGCCCCTGGCCCGGTTCGTCGCGGCGCGCGGCGTGCCGCGTCTCGGCTTTGCGCGGATCGTCCCCGCCGGCCGCGGGTGCGAGCTGCGCGAGGCGGCGCTCACCGCCGAAGAGACCGGGACGCTCTACCGCGAGATCGCCGCGACCACCGTTCCCGGCCTGGAGTTCGTGACGGGCGACCCGGTCGCCTCCTGCCTGCTGTGGCCGCCCGCCGTCGACCCCGCGCTGGCCGTGCCCGCCGGCGGGTGCGCGGCCGGGCTCGCCGGCATCACCGTGCTCGAGGACGGGACGCTGCTGCCCTGCCGCCGGCTTCCCGTGCCGATTGGCAACATCCGCGCCGACTCGCTCCGCGAGGTGTGGGCCGCCTCTCCGGTGCTCGCGCGCCTGCGCGACCGGGCCGCCTACCGGGGGCGGTGCGGCGCCTGCCCCCGCTGGGCTGCCTGTCGCGGCTGCCGCGCGATCGCCTGGGCGGCCTCCCAGGCGGCCGGCGCCGCGGACCTCTGCGCCGACGATCCCCAGTGCTTCCTGTGAGGTCGCGGCTCAGGGTCCGCGCCGGGGGTCCGGCGCGAACTGCCGTGTGAATCTCGCGTGCACCTGCATCGCCCGCTCGAGTTCCTCGGCCGGCTCATATGCCTCGCACCTGTCGCCCGAAAGCACGGGCTCGACGCACTCGAGGGTGAGAACGTCGTCCCTCCAGATCGCCTGATAGGCGACCGGAGACCAATCGCCACGGTAACCGATGAAGAGACCGCCCCAGACGAGCGACAGTACCGTCACCCGCCTGATTCTCGACTTGACCGCAAGCCACCAGGCCAGAGACATCGCCGGTATCAGGAGGAACCCAAACTCGGCGTACCGCGACGTCTTGGGGCCGACGCAGAGCGCCGGATTCGCCGTCCGACCCAGTGCGATCATGGCCAGCACGGCGAGGATTCCGATGGTCAGCGTCATGACAAGCCACGTCGAAGACCGCCAGCGCGTCTCGCGTCTCGCAACCAACAGCAGCACCGGCAGCAGAGCCGCGGCCAACCAGACAGCGCCTGGCAACGGGTCTTCGACTCTTGCGCCGAAACCGAGGCCGACGACGTTCAGGAAGAAGTCCCAGAAGGCGGTGCCAAAGAGGCTGCTGGCAGAGATCGGTGCTTCCCCCCCGGAAAATCCACGGAACCACAGCACAAGAGCCACGCCAATGATGGTGCCATCCATCACCAGGAGGCCTGACGTTCGCCTGCGCGGCATGCGGCCGTGGACGATGCCGGCAACCGCGTAGATGATCTTGCCGCTGACGAACACGAGGGACAGCCCGATCCCCGCCGACATGGTGAACATGGACAGAACACACAGGCCGCTGAAGATCAGTTCCGTTCCCAGGGTCATGTCGTCCTGGTACGAGGCCAGGAGCGCAAGGAGCGAGAACAGAAGTACCAAGTGGATCTGGGACTGGTAAGACCAGAGGTGGTTCTCACTGGCGATGCTTGACACCAGGAAGATCAGGAACGCCGGAAAGAGAGGAAACGCGCCCCCAGCCCCGGTGATCCGACGTTTGAACGCGACGATGGCGACAAGCAGGCCGCCGAAAAAGACGTGATTCAGAAGCTTCTGCAGGGCAAAGTCCAGTCCGAAGAGCTTCAGATTCAACCAGGCCATCAGGTGTGTCGGCACGATCCTGTGCCCGTTGCGAAAACTGAACAACCACTCCAGGGTGAGGCCACTCGGCAGGCCGCTCGCCTGGAAGTAGTCCCACTCTTCGTAGCAGGGGACATCGACGGCATACCGCAGGATGAGCGAGAGCTGGTACGCATAGAGCGCCGCGACCGCCAGCCAGATCAGCCTCGCTGAGACGACCACTGCGCCCCCGTTCGAGGGAGCCAGCAGCCACGCAGCGCACACGAGCACACCGAGAGCGACGCACAAACCGGCGGCAAGCCTCGTGCCGATGCCGTACCGCGTCCCGGCATCCGGGATGGACGAAATGAGCACCGAGCCGTCCGCGGCCACCGCCAACCCGGGAGATCCGGGCCCGCACGGCTCCGTCCGCGCCCGTCCCTGGTTCCAGTATCTCTGCCGGCAGGCACCGGAATCGTCCCACGCGTAGCGGCGGGTGCCGTTCAGGAGCACCAGCGAGTCGATGCCGTAGCTTCCCGTGCCCGCCAGCGGCGCGATCCTCAGGGACTTCAGGGCAACCGCCGGCAGCTGGATCACCGAGGTCGCTGCCGCCCCGCGCGAATCCGGCACCGCAAGAGTGATGGTCGAATTGTCGTGCGGCCCGGCACCTTCGACGAGAACGCGCGCCGCGCCCCCCTGCAACGTCCTGGTCCTCAGGACCAGCGCCGAAGGATGACGCAGCGCCAGGGAAGCGGCAAGGACCGCGCACAGCAGCGAGAGAACGGCCGGCGCTGGAGAAGACGGCAGCCAGCTGGGCTTGTTCACGGCAGGAACCGGAGACCCGGCACGCGCGAGCGAACGGTGATGATCACACCGCCCGCGCGGCCTCCGTCAACTCTGCGAGGATCCGGTCGAGGTCGTATGCGTGGGCCCAATCCGGGTAATCCTTCCGAAACCTCCGCACGTCGCTGATATACCAGACGTGGTCGCCCGCGCGCGCCTCGCCGAGGGCCGTCTGAACGCGTCGCCCGCACAGTGCCTCGATCTTGCCGATCGCTTCGAGAATCGAGCAGTTGCTGTGCCGCGAGCCTCCCATGTTGTATACCGCGGCGGACCGCGGCGCCAGAAAGAACTGCCAGAGCGCCCGAACGAGGTCGCGGGCATGGATGTTATCGCGCACCTGCTTGCCCTTGTGACCGAATATGGTGTAGGTCCGCCCGGACAAGGCGCACTTGACGAGGTACGCGAGAAACCCGTGCTGCTCGACCGCGGCATGCGCCGGCCCGGTCACGCATCCGCACCGGAAGGTCCCGGTGCGCATGCCGAAGTAGCGCCCGTACTCCTGGGTGAGAATGTCCGCCGACAGCTTGCTCGCCCCGAAGAGACTGTGCATCGAGCAGTCGATGCTCATGCTCTCGTCGATGCCGTGCGGGGAGAAGGGGTGTGCGACGTCCAGCTCCCAGCGCAACTGCTGCTCCACGAGGGGCAGACGATTGGGGGTGTCGCCGTACACCTTGTTCGTGGACAGGAGGACGAACACCGCCTCCGGACAATGCCGGCGCGCCGCATCGAGCAGCACCAGGGTCCCGTCCGCGTTCACGGAAAAGTCCGTCAGCGGCTCGCGGGCCGCCCAATCGTGGCTGGGCTGAGCCGCGGCATGGACGACGAGCGACGTCGCGCGCCCCAGACGTCCGAAGAGGCCGGAGATGCGGCATTCGTCGCGTATGTCGAGGTCGTGGTGGGTGAACCCTCTGAGCGTCCGCTGAAGCTCGCCGGTCCGCCGTTCGGTCGACCCATCCGGGCCGAAGAAATAGCGGCGCAGGTTGTTGTCGATGCCGACAACTTCGAGTCCCTGCTCGGCCAGGAACTTCACCGTCTCGCTGCCGACAAGTCCCGAGGATCCCGTTACCACCGCGAGAGACACCGCACGCTCCTCGCCTGTCACGCGCACCCGGGTGCGCGGCGAGTCCGAAGCCTCTCCACCCACACGGAGAGCACGCGCGCGGCATACCGGCAGGCGACGTTCCTGAGCTTCAGCTTCGGGACGCCGTGGCGCCGATTCCGCCAGGAGACCGGCACCACCGTCCAGGAGTACCCGCGGACGATGGCCTTGAGGGGCAGTTCCACGGTGAGCTCGAAGCCGGACGAGACGAGCGGTTCGCAGCCGCTGATCACCGACCGACGGTAGCCCTTGAAGGCGTTGGTGGTATCGTCGAGTGGAATTCCGAAGAGGAACGCGATCGCGGCATTGGCCACGCGGTTGAGCACCAGCTTGGCGCGGGGATAATCCGCCAGGGAAGCGCCTTCGACGAAGCGACTGCCGAACACACACTCCCAGCCCGCGCCCAGCGCCCGCCAGTACCGTGCCACGTCCCGGGCATCGTCAGAGCCGTCGGCCATCACGATCACAACAGCGTCGCCCCTGGAATGCCGGAGCCCGTGCCTGACCGCCCGCCCAAAACCGTGCTCCGCGCGGTTCTGCACCGGCCGCAGCGCAGGAATGCGATCCCGGATGCTCTGGAGCGCCGCCCAGGTACCGTCACTGCTGCCGTCGTCCACCACCACGATCTCGTGCGGGATCTGCGCCGCCTGCAGCTCTGCGCCGAGGTGCTCAAGGGTGCTCGGCAACGATTCCTCCTCGTCGCGCGCAGGGATGACGACGCTCAGCAGCGTGAGCGGCGGCAGGGCTGGCGAAGCGGGAGCCCACGCGGTCAAACCGACCCTCGGTCCGGCACATCATCAGGATAGCAGCCACTCCAACCGGAGTCCAAGAGGAAAGGACAGCCGCGGACCAGGGGCCTGTGGTATATCGGCGGCGTGGCCGGGGACAAGAGAGTGATCCGCGTGGGAATCAGCTCGTGCCTGCTGGGAAACCCCGTCCGCTATGACGGCGGGCACAAGCTGGACCGGGTCCTGTGCGACGCGCTCGGACGCCTCGTGCGATGGGTGCCGGTGTGCCCGGAGGTCGAGTGCGGCCTGCCCGTCCCGCGCGAGTCGCTGCATCTGATCGGCGCCCCGGCCTCCCCGCGCCTGCTCACCGTGCGCACCGGCATCGACCACACCGACCGCATCGGCGCCTGGGCGGCACGGCGGCTGGAGGAACTGGCGGAGCAGGACCTCTGCGGCTTCGTGTTCAAGAGCCGCTCGCCCAGCTGCGGGCTGCGCCGGATCGCCATCCTCCCGCCCGGGGGAAGCCTTCCGCAGGCCGGCGCGGGCATCTTCGCCCGGGCAGTCATGGCGCGCTTCCCGCTGTTGCCGGTCGAGGACGAGATGCGGCTGGCCCATCCGCGCATCCGCGACGGCTTCGTCGAGCGGCTGCTGGCCTTCCAGCGCGGGCGCCGCTCGCGACCGAACGCCGTCGCAGGCGACGAGCTGCTGCAGCCGCCGGGTTCTAGTCGCGCGCGTCGGGGTGGACGGTCTCGATCCAGGCCGCGAACGCCGTCATGAACCCGACGGCGAACTCGCGTGTCTCGTCGTTGACCAGCCGACCCGCGTCGTCGAAGAGGCCCGCGGCCCCGCCGATGTAGGCCTCGGGCTGCTGCAGCGCCGGCATGTCCAGGAAGACGAGCGACTGGCGCAGGTGGTGATTCGCGCCGAAGCCGCCGATCGCGCCCGGCGACACGCTCACGACGGCGGCCGGCTTTCGCGCCCAGACACTCTTGCCGTACGGCCGCGAGCCGACGTCGATGGCGTTCTTGAGGACGCCCGGCATCGAGCGGTTGTACTCGGGCGTCACGAAAAGCACCGCGTCGAAGCTCCTGATGCGGGCGCGGAAGTCGGTCCACAGAGCCGGCGGGCGCTCCTCCAGGTCCTGGTTGTAGAGCGGGAGCTGGCCGATCTCGACGATCTCCGACGCCAGCGCGGCGGGCGCGAGCCCGATGAGCGCCCGCGCCATCTTTCGGTTGTACGAGCCCTCCCGCAGGCTCCCCACGATCACTGCAACCTTGCGCTGCGCCATGATCTCGTTCCTTTCGCTGGAGTGGACGCGCCCCGGCAACGCGAAGTGCGTCACACGCAGTTCCGGTTCCGTGGCCCGCGGCGCTCCGGCAAGCCATGGGCAGAATGTAGGACGTCGGCGCGAATTCGCAACCGCCGGCCCGTTGCGGCGGGCCATTTGTCCCGGCGGGGTCTATATTTTAGGAATGGAACGCAATGACTTGAAACGCTCCAAGGAGGTACCAGCGATGAAGAGCAGCGTTACGTGGACGGTCGTCGCCCTCTTCGCGGCCGCCGGACTGCTGGCGCCGGCGGCGGTTCTCGGGCAATCGCGCGAGGGCGCACGGCACTTCGGGGGCTCGGGCAGGCACGGCGGCGGTTTCGGTCGGGGCCATTTCGGGGGCGACCACGACCGCCGGCACGTCGGCACCAGCTTCAGCTTCTGGGTCGGTCCCGGTTGGGACCCGTGGTGGTGGGGGCCGTTCGGGTATCCGTACTACTACCCTTATTCGTATCGGTATTCATATCCCTACTATTACCCCTACTACGCCGAGCCCCCCGTCGTCGTGGAGCCGCCGGCCCAGGAGGAAGAGGCTCCGGCGCCGCAGCAGGAGACGTACTCCTGGTACTACTGCCAGGACCCCGCGGGCTATTACCCGTACGTCCGGGAGTGCCCATCCGGCTGGACCAAGGTGGCTCCCAGCCCGCAGACCGAGTCTGCCCCTGCGGAAGGTTCGCAGACGCCGCCCGCATCGAGCCCGGGCAACCCGCCGCCGGAGTACTTCTGGTACTACTGCGAGGATCCCCCGGGCTATTACCCCTACGTCCGCGACTGCCCCAGGGGCTGGCGGGAAGTCGCCCCCCAGCCGGCTCCGGCCCGGTGAACGCCGTGAAGCGGGGATTGCGTGTCCTGACTGCGGCGGCGCTGGCGTTGTCGCTCGGGGCGTGCGTGACGATGCCGGCGGGACCCAGCGTCATGGTGCTGCCGCCGCCGGGGAAACCGTTTGACCTCTTCCAGGCCGAGGACTTTGCGTGCAGGCAGTGGGCGCACCAGCAGATCGGCATGAGCCCGCAGGACGTGGCCAACCAGAACGCGGCGAACTCGGGAGTCGTCGGCGCGATCGTCGGCGCGACGACCGGCGCGGCCCTCGGCGCGGCGTCAGGCGATGCCGGCGAAGGGGCGGTCATCGGCGCCGGCGCCGGGATGCTGCTGGGGGCGGCCTCCGGGGCGGAGGCGGGAGCGGTCTACGGCGGGGAGGCGCAGCGGCGCTACGACATGGCCTACCAGCAGTGCATGTACGCCAAGGGGAACCTGCTGCCGGGGATGCGCCGGCGCGTCTGGGGCGCAATACCGCCGCCTCCGCCGGGGACCGCCTATCCGCCGCCGCCGGGGCGGCAGCCGCCGCCACCGCCGCCGGGCCAGCCGCCGCCACCGCGATAGGGACGCCTGACCGCACTGCGAGACGGCGACGGGTGAGAAGAAGGCGATGGCCGGCGATCAGAGGTTGAGCGCGGCAGGCGCTCTGGCCGGCCCCAGGTTCACTTCCCGCAGCTGCGCTCGGCCCACTCCCTGCCGTTAAGGGGTTTCACCTCGCGCACCTGCCATGCTTCCCGCGCGATGAGCCCTTCCAGTTCCTCGATGCGCTTGTGGTGCGCGGGATGGGTGGAGAACCAGGCGCCCGCCTCGCTCTGATGGCCCTCCGCCTCCAGCGACCGGAAGAAGTCCACGATCCCCCCGGCGTGCCCGTACTCCTCATTCACGAGGCGTGCTCCGGCCTGGTCCGCGGCCTCCTCCTGCGCGCGGCTGAAACGGTAGGAGGTGACGCCGACGACGTGTTGCAGGAAGGACGGGACCCCGTCGCCGCCCCCGAAGAGGGCCGTCGTGAGCGCGAGGAATACGAGGGTGCGCCCAAGCCCCTTGAGGTGATCCCTGGCCGCGAAGTGGCCGATCTCGTGTCCCAGCACCATCGCCAGTTCGTTCTCGCTGCGCATGCGTGAGAGCAGTCCGGAGAAGACGACGATGGTCCCGCCCGGCAGTGCCAGGGCGTTCACCTGTTCCGAGCAGGCGACCGTGACCTGCAGCGGGTAGGCGGCGGGCTGTCGACGCGAGAGCCGATCGAGCACCTGCTGCAGATCCTCCGCCCCCTTTGACTTCCCGCCCGGGTATCCGGGAACCCGAAGCATGTCGGCCAGGCGCTTCTCTCCCTGCGGCGAGAGCCGGCCGACGAGCCGGTCGGCCGCCCAGCCAAGAACGAGGAAGAGCCCGACGACGAGGAGGGTCAGCCCGCCGGCGAGGACGAACGCCTCCTTGAGGTGGCTCACCGGGGGGTTGTTGATCCCCTCGGGGGCCTCCCGGTACTCGTACTTCACTTGAGCTTCACTGCGGTGCCCGAGGCGAGGACCTCGACGCACGCGATCTTGCTGCCCCCTTTCGCCCCGCTGATGGACGAGGTATCGATGCGGACGTTGACGATCGCGGCCGCGCCGAACCTGCGCGCCTCCTCCTTCATCCGCAGGACCGCCTCGCGGCGAGCGCGGTCGAGGAGGGTCTCGTAGGCGCTGACGCGGCCCCCGAAGAAGTTGCGCAGGCCGGCGGCCACGCGCTTGAAGTAGTCCACCGAGACGGCGGTGCTGCCGGTGACCAGCCGCGCGCCGGCGACGTCCCAGGCCGGATCGACGGTCTTGGCGCAATGGACGGCCATCCGCCGCGACGCGCGTTCGCGGTTGCGGATCGAGCGGTAGTGCGCGGCCTCGTTCACGCGGCCGAAGACATAGCCCGTGAGCACGAGGGTCAGGAAGACGATGAGATCGAACACGGCCTACTCCAGCCGCACGGCCGTGCCGTAGGCGTAGAGTTCCGCCGCGCCCGCCGCCACCGACGAGGTCGAGAAGCGGACGTTGACGACGGCGTTCGCCCCCAGCGCCTTTGCCATCTTGACCATCCGGTCCATCGCCTCCTTGCGCGACTCCTCGAGCAGCTCGGTGTACCCTTTGAGCTCGCCGCCGACGATGTTCTTCAGGCCCGCCATGAAGTCGCGGCCGAAGTGCTTGGAGCGCACCGTGCTGCCAGAGACCAGGCCGTAGTGTTCGACGATCTTCCTTCCGGGCACGCTTTCCACATTCGTCAGGATCACGCAGTCCTCCTTTGGCGAGAGAACCCCCGATGCCCACCGCTGGACCGACCCGCGCGGGACGCGCCCCCCCCCGTCGGTCTCGCGGAGCACTGCGCGCGATCATTTGCGTGACTCTCGGAAATGTCAATGCCTCGCTGTCACATGCTGCGGAATGTCTCGGCGACTGAGTTCGCTGCGTTGTCTTTGCGGAGCTCCGGGCATATGCTTACGTGCAGCGTCTTCGCGAGCATCAGCCGGTTCGTGCGTCACGGAGGTTGGGCGGCCTCGCCGCCCGAGGGTAAGGGGTCAACCGCAAGGAGGATGCCATGAAGAGAGCTGTGTGCGCGTTGGTGATGGCCGCGGTCCTGGTTCTGCCGGCGATGGCCCCGGCCGCACCGTGGGCAATCGTCGCCGCGAACTTCAATCCGGCGGACGCCGCGGGCCCGTACTACGACGAACGGGAAGGGATCTTCACCGTCGACCTCGGGACGAGCCCCCCGCACGTCTACGGCCCCTTCCTCCAGGGCGTGCTCACCGACACGGCGGGCTCGCAGGTCCTCGACGTTGCCATGCTGCCGAACGGCCGTGACGCCCTCCTCTCGAACTTCGGCGACCAGAAGATCTACAAGATCAGCTTCAGCGACCCGAAGAACCCGGCATACGGCGGCGAACTCCGGATGAGGTGGGACACGGGCACCGTCGACCCGATCACCAGCGAGCCGATCATCTACTCGTTCTACGCCGAGGACATCGCCGTCGCGCGGGACGGCAGCTTCGCGATCGTCAGCGACGGCGGCTTCTCGCCGTACCTCGGCTTCGTCAACCCGACGACCTTCAGGCTCAAGAAGATCCAGAAGACCGTGTCCGGCGCGATCACGATCAACTCCAACGCGGTCGCGATCAGCCCCGACGGCAAGACGGTCCTCACGGTCGACTACTTCGCCGGCAAGGTCTACTCCGCCCGCGTGAACGCGACGAAGGACGGCCTCACCAACTTCCGCAGCCTGTTCCTCTGCGACAACGTCGACCCGATCGACCGTACCAAGTGCCTCGGCACCATGGGCCGACCCGTCAACGTCACCATCTCTCCCGACGGCATGACGGCGCTTGTGGCGCTCGCCTCGGCCTCCAAGGACCCCACGGGCGTCAACACGCCGGTGTCGGGCCGGGTCGCGGTGCTGAGGATCGACCCCGCCACAGGGAGGATCTTCAAGGGTGCGCCCTTCTGGGTGGCCGGCATCCCGGCGAGGGACTCCCTCACGCCGCCCCTGCCGAGCGGCCCCGGGGGCAACCAGAGCGTCGCGATCACCCCCGACGGCGCGCGGGCCTTCGTGCTCACGCAGCCCATCGGCGAGGTCGACGACCCGAACTCGGACGACCCGCTCGTGAAGATCAACCGCATCAACATGC
This sequence comes from bacterium, assembly GCA_036524115.1. Classification (NCBI taxonomy): domain Bacteria; species bacterium. The sequence continues at coordinate 28,709 of DATDCY010000077.1, forward strand.
TCGCCCAGCTCAGGGTCACGGGCCCCGGCCGGGCGGCGCTCGTGAGTGCCAAGTACAAGGCCCTCTCCTCGCGGGGCGCCTCGCAGCTCTTCGGCGTCGAGACCCTCGCCGTCGACGGCACGGGGAGGTGGGCGATCGTCGGCAATCCGACTTTTTCGGACGCGACGAACATCCTCACCGGCGTGAACCTCATGACGGGGGCCAAGGTCTCCATCACCCTCCCCCACGAGGCGATTCCCATCGGGGTTGCGTTCACCAGGTAGCGGGAAACCCGGCGACAAGAGGGCGCCGGTCTCCCGACTTCCGGGACCGGCGCCCCGCCCCATGGCGCGGCTGGACCTGCCCGCGCTGCGGCGAGCGCGGTAAGTCCTCGGTCAGGCTGCAGGCCGCAATGGAAACGGAGCCGCCGCGGGCGGCGGAATCGCCCGGGCGCGGCGGAACGCCTCGGCGGCCGCTTCCCGCTCGCCGGTCATCAGATACGAATCGCCCAGCAGCGTGAGCCCCGCCGCGTGGCGGGGGTTGAGCCTGGTCAGCGCCAGGAGGTACGGCCGGCCCCGGAGGGGCTGGCGCAACCGCTGCGTATAGATGAATCCGAGTTGGTACAGCGTGTCCTGGTCGCCGGGAAACAACATGTAGGAATGTTGGAGCGCTGCCAGCGCCTCGTCGACCTGCCCACGGTCCAGCAGGGCGGCGCCCAAACCCAGCCAGGCGAGACTGCAGTCGGGTTCCTTGACGGTCGCGTGCCGCCAGAGCGTGACCGTGTCCCGCCATACACCGACCTGCTGGAAACTGAGCGCCGCCAGGAGTGTCAAGGCAAGGCCCGAGCCGCCGAGCGCCGCTGTCCGCCAGCGCGGCCGGGCGGCGACCGCGATGGCCTGCAGGCCACCGCCGGCCAGCCCGGCGACACCGAGCATCGGGAAGTAGAGGTAGCGGTCGTTCATCAGGGTCACCAGCGGCACGAGCTGGGAAACTGGCGCCAGCCCGATGATAACGACAAGCACCCAGAAGCCGAGGGCCCTCTGTCGGCGCAACAAGTGCAAGGCGGCGAGGGCCGTGGCCAGCAGCAGGGCGGCGGACAGGGCGACCTCGCCGTCGATGCCCTCCTTGAACCCCTGCGCATAGCCGGCGCTGAAGTGCAGCGGCCAGACAATCATGGTGGCATACCGGACCAGCACCGCCGCCATGGTCAGCAGCGTGCTGCCGAGCGAGCCGCCCCAGTACCCGGCGCGGCCGCCACCGAGCCCCGGCGACTGGCTGATCAGCGCCAGCACGGCGATCCCCGCTGCAGCCAGACAGAAGGGCACCTTGTCCCCCACGCGCCGGCGCCAGCCGGCCCGGGTCGGAAAGCAGAAATCCAGCGCCACCAGCACCAATGGCAGCACCACGGTCACCGACTTGGTGAGCAGCGCGAGGATGAAGGCGGCCAGCGATGCGGCGTACCAGGCGCCGGCCCGCGACGCGTCACGCTCCCGGTACCGGACATAGGCGTGGAGGGCGGCCAGGAAGAGGAGCATGGCGAGGACGTTCTTGCGCTGCGAAACCCAGGCGACCGATTCCACCTGCACCGGATGGAGCGCAAACACCAGCGCACCGACCAGGGCCCCGGCGCGCCCGCCGTGCAGCCTGGCCAGCAGAAGATAGACGAGGACGGCGCTTGCCGCGTGGCAAAGCAGGTTGGTCAGAATGAAGCCGCCGGCCTGCAACCCCCACAGCTCGTAGTCGAGCATGTAGGAGACGATCTGGAGCGGGGCGTAGTTGCCGACGAACAGCGAGGTGAAGGCGCTGCGCACGTGGTCGAGGGTGATGCCGCGAACCGCCGGATTGCCCACGACGTAGGCGGTGTCATCCCAGTTGCTGAGGAAGCCGTGAGTGAGCGCCCGGGCGTACGCCAGCGCGACCGTCGTCACAACCAGAAGGATCGGCCAGAGGTGCTGACGCCAGGCCGCGGTGGCCGATCTTGGCGGGGCGCCCTCGACGGCGGCCTGTTCAGCACCCAACGGAATCTTCTTCCTCTGCTCGAGGCCGGATAACCGATTGCCAACCCTGTCGATGTCACGCCCCCCGGGCGTTGTCCGCGGATTGTGACGTCGGCGGGGGGACGGAGTCAATGTTCAGTGGGGCGCATCCGCGATGAGCAGGAGCGCCGACCCGCCGGGAGCAGGCTTCAGCCCCGGCATCCCCCTTGCCCGGGTCCCGCGGCGTCGCGCGCGAGGTACACGGCCAGGGCGCCGAGAAGCGAGAAGGCCGTCGTGACCAGCACCGCAACGTTCCAGCGGTTCATGAGCGCGGCAGCCCCGCCGGCAGGACCTGCCGGCGTGAGGATCTCCGTGACGATCGTGACCCCGACGGCGGCCCCGAGATAGCGGGCCGTATTGTTGGCGCCGCTCCCCATCGCGGATCGGTCGGCAGGCACGCTGGCCACCGCCTGGCGGCCGAGGACCGCGTTGAGGACGCCGCCCGCGACGCCGGCCACGAAAAGACCCGGCAGCAGGCGCCCCATCGAGCTGCCGGGGTCGATCCAGCCCAGCGCGAGCTGGCCGGCGGCGCACCCCGTCAGTCCGGCGATCAGCAGCGCACGCGGCGGGACCCGAGCCGGGACCCAGCGCGCCGCGTACGCCGTCAGGACGGTCATCCCCGACCACGCGAGGAGCACGACCGCGGAAGCGAGCGCGCTCGCCCCCATGGCCCGCTCGAGCAACGTCGGCACAAGGGAGATGAGGGACAGGACACCCGACCCCGTCGCCAATGCCGCCGCCGTCGCTTCCACGAAGTCGCCCCGCCGGAACAGACCGAGGGCGAGCATCGGGTCCTGGATCCGGCATTGGACGGCGAAGAACCCCGTCAACAGGACCACTCCGGCGATCAGGAGCACGATGGTCGCCGGGCGAACCCAGCCCACCCGCCCCTCGGTCAACCCAGCCAGCATGGATGCGATCCCCAGCCCGAGCAGCACGGTGCCGGCGACGTCGATCCGCCGCGGCTCGGCCGCCCGCGACTCCGGCAGGGCACGGCCGACGACGGCGAGCACCGCCGCGCCGAGCGCCGTGACCAGATACGGCAGCCGCCAGCCCCCAAGCATTCCGAGCCAGGCGGAGAGGACCGGGCCAGCGGCGACGCCGGCGCCGAGCGCGGCCGCCCACACGCCGGTGGCCCGCGACCGCTCGGCGGCGGTCGGGAACGCGTGGCCGACCATGCCAAGGGCGCAGGACACGATCGCCGCGGCGCCGAGGCCTTGCAGGAGCCGGGCGATCACGAGGAGCACCACTGTGGGCGCGAGCGCGCCGAGCACCGAGGAGCCGGCCAGCATGAGCATCCCGGCCAGAAACATCCGCCGCCGCCCGTAGTCGTCGCCGATCACGCCGCTGCCGAGCAACCCGGCCGCCGCCCCGACGCTCATCCCGCTCAGGATCCACGCCTGGCCGCCGGGGCCCGCGCCCAGATCGCCCGCCGTGCCGGGCAGTGTCACCAGCGGGACGGTGAACGTCGCCAGGACGAGGAGCGTGCCCGCCGAAGCGACGGCCAGGGTGAGGCCTGGGTCGGGCCGCCGGGCGCTTCCCAGGACATCGGTCACCAGAAGGCTCCTTTCCCGCCGCGATTCCGCGGAGGGACCCCGATTCGGAAGAGACACTGTCATGTCGGCAAAGTCGTACTGAACAAATATAGGTGAGGCGACTTGATCATGGCCGGTACAAGAACAGGAAGGCGCCGGCCCCCGACCTTTCCGGGAACCGGCGCCCCGATGCACTGCGCGGGCGGGGACGACGCCCCGCCCGCGTCTCGTCCGCGGTTACTGCGCGAGGATCTTCTCGGCCTCCTTGCGGTAGGCGCGCATCACGTACGGGATGCCGGTGACCTTCTCGCACTCCTCGGTCAGGCTCATCAGGTCGTTGCGCGAGATCGTCGAGAGGTTGAAGTTGCGGCTGCCGGCCATCAGCTGCTGCAGCCCGGTGCGGATCTTCTGGGTGGCGGTGTAGATGCCGACCGCGCCCAGCGGGAGCTTCTCGACGTCCTTGCCGAACTTCGCCTTGAGCTCCTCGTAGGTCAGGAAGATCTCCTCGACCTTCGTGCCGTACTTGGAGACCGTCTTGGGCAGCTCGTTGTTCTTGATCCACTCGCCGATGTTCTTGCCGACCATGCCCGGGATCATCAGCGCGCGGCCCATGCACACCGCCTTGTAGTGCGGCGCACCCAGCGCGAGGGCCTTGAAGATGCCCGCCTCGTCCGAGAAGCCGCCGGCCATCGCCAGGTCCGGCACCCGGATCTTGCGCTTGGCGAGCTTCGCCACGAACTCGTTGACCAGCGACTGCATGTAGATCGTCGGGATGCCCCACTCGTTCATCATGTTCCAGGGGCTCATGCCGGTGCCGCCGGGGGCGCCGTCGGTCGTCAGCAGGTCGATCTTCGCCTCGGCGCCCCAGCGCAGCGCCATCGCCAGCTCCTGCATCGAGTAGGCGCCGGTCTTGAGCGTGATCCGCTTGAAGCCGACCTTGCGCAGGCGCGCCACTTCCTTGAGGAAGCCCTCGTGGTCCACGAAGCCCAGGCGCGAGTGGCGCTCGAACTCCTTGATTTCGCCCTTCTTGAAGGCCTCGATCGACTCCGGCAGCGTCGGGTCCGGCGTCACGATGTAGCCGCGGCGCTTGAGCTCCTGTGCGCGCGCCAGATCACCGACGCGGATCTCGCCGCCGATGCACTTGGCGCCCTGCCCCCACTTCAGCTCGATCGTGTCCAGCCCATGCTTGTTCAGCACGTACTCGGCCACGCCGAAGCGCGTGTCCTCGACGTTCATCTGCACGAGGATCTCGCCGTAGCCCTGGTGGAAGCGCTTGTAGGTCTCGATGCGCCGGTCCATCTCCGGCGAGTTCTTCACCTTGCCGTTGGCGTCCAGCTCCAGCTTCGGGTCGATGCCGCAGACGTTCTCGCCGCAGACCAGCGTGATGCCCGAGATCGCCGTGCCGATCGCGAAGTGCTCCCAGTTCTTGCGGGCGATCTCGGTCGAGCCGAGCGCGCCGGTGAAGATCGGCACCTTCATCTTCACCTTCTTGGTCCAGCCGTACTCGGTCTCCGTGTCGACCGACGGGAACGTCGCCGTGTCGGGGCCGGGCTTCACGCCCTTGGGCATCCCCTTCGCGCCGCAGGCGTAGCCCTGGATGTTCAGGTGCGAGTAATCCAGCGGGTAGTTCTTGTCGGCGCCGGCCGTGATCTGCCCGAACGGCCCGGGGTAGATCACCTCGCGGCCGCGGAACGACGAGAGCCACAGCTCGCAGCCGCCCTTGCAGCCGTCGAGGCACTCGACGCAGATCCCCGACATCGGGACCACGTTGCGCGAGCGGTTGAACGTGTCGGTCGCGGTGCTGGCGTTCGGCCTCCTCAGGTTCATTCCCTTCTCCTCCTTGTTGGTCCTCGACCCGGTAGCCACTTGCCGGAACCTAGCTCCGGCATCATCGGCAATGTCTTGCCACTATAGGAAGCCGCAGGAGGCGAAGTCAAGAAGAATGCGCGCTAAGTGCCCGTATTTATTGGCATTATACTGCACGGCTGGCGGCAATATTGCCGGACTCGTGCGGCAACCAGGCCGTGCGAGCCTGCCGGATTGCCGGACGAAGTCGTGCGTTCCATTGTGCAGGCGGTCGGGCGCCACCGGCCGTTCAGCAGTTGAACTTCTTGTGTGGACCATGTTTTTGTCCTCGAATCCGGGGCGTCGCGATGGTCTCCGCCTCAGCGGCTGACACCGCCGAGACCGGCAACGATCCGGCAACATTGCCGATGGTGGCGGCTGCTGCGGCATCTTTCTGGTAGAATCGCCGCGCGATGCGCGACAAGGTCGAGAAGAAGCGGCTGGCGATCCTCAAGATCCTGCACGAGGACGGCCGGCCCCACGGCAGCGGCGACCTCACCGCCCGGCTGATGGCCGCCGGCCATGACCTGAGCGAGCGCACGGTCCGCTTCCACCTGCAGGCGCTCGACGGCGACGGCCTCACGGAGAACCTCGGCAAGCAGGGCCGGCGCATCACGGAGCTGGGCGCCCGCGAGCTCTCCAGCGCGCGCGCCTTCGAGAAGGTCGGCTACCTCGCCGCGAAGATCGACCAGCTCACCTACACGATGGACTTCGACCTCGAGCGGCGCGAGGGCCGTGTCGTCGTCAACGTCAGCCTGCTCGAGCGCGGCCAGATCGGCGAGGCGATCCCGAAGATGGCGAAGGTCTTCGCGGCGAAGCTCGGCGTCGGCCGCCTGGCGGCGCTGTTCGGACCCGGCGAGCGCGTCGGGGACGTCGCGGTCCCCGAGGGGAAGGTCGGCGTCGGCACCGTCTGCTCGATCACGTTCAACGGCGTGCTGCTCGCGCACGGCGTGCCGGTCACGTCGCGCTTCGGCGGCCTGCTCGAGCTGCGGGCGCTCAAGCCCACGCGTTTCGTCGAGCTGATCCACTACGAGGGCACGACGCTCGACCCGCTCGAGGTCTTCATCCGCAGCGGCATGACCGACTACAAGGGGGCGGTCGAGACGGGCAACGGCCTCGTCGGCGCCAGCTTCCGCGAGGTGCCCGGCAACAGCCGCGAGCGCGTGCTCGGCATCGCGCGCGCCATGGAGGAGGCGGGCCTCGGCGTCGTGATCGAGGTCGGCTGGCCGGGGCGCCCGCTCTTCGACATCCCGGTGAGCGAGGGGCGGCTCGGGGTCGTCGTCATGGGCGGCCTCAACCCCGTCGCGATCCTCGAGGAGACGGGGATGCGCGTGCGCCAGACCGGCGCGCTCGCCGGCCTCGTCGACTACCGCGACCTCATCCCCTACGGCAGCCTGGCGGACCGCGCCGCGAGGCTGTAGCCGCAGACGGGCCCTTATCGGCCCGCCCCGGAACGAAGCTGGAGGGGGCCGAGAAGGGTCCGGATGCAAGCCGCGCGACGAGGCGAATGCCGAGACGGGCTAGCGCCCGTCGCAGGCAGGCGCGAGGAGCGCAACGCCGCAGACGGGCCCTTATCGGCCCCTGACTACTTGGTGGGCGAGAATTCGTCCTTGCTGGCGCCGCAGACGGGGCAGACCCAGTCCGCCGGGAGGTTCTCGAAGGGGGTCTTCGGGGGGACGCCGCTCATCGGGTCGCCCTGGTTGGGGTCGTAGACGTAGCCGCAGACGTTGCACTTGTACTTCGTCATTCCAGCCTCCCTCGGTGATGGTTGGGACGAGCCCTTCACACGGTATATAGTTGATGCGCGAACCCCGCGCAAGGTGCACGATGACGACGCAGACGGTCGCGGCCCGGACCCACCACCGGGGCGGCGCCCTGCTCGCGGTCCTCGCGGGCGGGATCGCCCTGCGCGCCGTCTTCTTCCTGCAGGTCCGCCAAACCTTCCTCTTCCAGCGCCCGTTCCTCGACGCCGGCTACTACCATCGCTGGGCCCTCGAGATCGCCGGCGGCGACTGGGCGGGCGTGGCGCGCGGCGTCTTCACGATGAGCCCCGGCTATCCGTACTTCCTGGCGGTCCTCTACTCGCTCTTCGGCGCGCGCGTCGAGACGGCTGTCCTCGCGCAGTTCGCGCTCGGCCTGGTCTCCGGCTGGATGATCTACCTGCTCGGGACGCGGCACCTCTCGCGCACGGCGGGTCTCATCGGCGCGGCGGTCTACCTGGCGTACCCGCCGGCGCTCTTCTACGAGAGCACGCTGCTGAAGGCGGCGCTGATCAACGCCGTGAACCTCGCGACGCTGCTGGCCGCGTCGACTGCGGGACCGGCGGGGGCGTTGCTGGCCGGGCTGCTCACGGGCGTCTCCGCGCACCTGCGCCCCTCGGCCCTCCTGCTCGCGCCGGTCCTCGCCCTCTGGCTGTGGCGGCGCGCGCCACGGAAGGCGCCGGCGGCGGCGCTCTTCGCGTCGGGGCTGCTCGCGGCGCTCCTGCCCGTGGCCGCGCGCAACTACCGCGTCGGCGGCGAATGGATCTGGACGACCGCTCACGGCGGCATGAACTTCTACACGGGGAACGGGCCGGAGTGCCGCGGCCCCTACCAGATGCTCCCGTTCGCCCGGACTGACGTTGCAGAGGAGCAGCAGGCCTTCCTCGAGGAGGCGCGCAGGCGGGCGGGGCGTGAGCTGACGCCGGCGCAGGCCTCCGACTTCTGGTACGCAGAAAGCTGGCGCTTCATCCGCGAACAGCCGCTGCGCGAGGCGGGGCTGCTGCTGAAGAAAGCCGTCGTCTTCGCCAACGGGTACGAGGCGCCGATCAACGTGGACTTCAACCTCTTCCGCTCGAAGTTCGGCTCGCTGCTGGCGCTGCCGCTGCCGTCGTTCGCGGCGCTGCTGCCCCTGGCCGTCCTCGGGGCCGCGCGCGCGGCGCCGAATGTCCTGCTGCTGGGCTACCTGGCGTCCGTCCTCGTCGCCAACGTGGTGTTCTTCAGCGCGTCGGAGTACCGCTTCCCCGCCGTGCCCATCCTGTGCCTGTACGCCGGCCACGCAGGCGTGGCCCTCGCCGGGGATCTCCGCGCGCGCTCATGGCGCAGCCTGGCAGTGTCCTGCACCATCCTGTTCGTACTTGGCGCGTTCACCTACACCGACGCCTACACGCACCTGCTCGGGCTGCCGCGCTACAAGCAGGAGATCGCCGCCAACTCGTTCTACAACCTGGGGGTCGACTATCAGAGAGCCGGGAGGGACGACGACGCCATCCTGGCCTACCGCGAGTCCGTCCGGCTGCGCCCCGACGACGCGGTCACCCAGAACAACCTCGGGGTGGCGCTCGCGCGCACCGGCCGCATCTCGGAGGCAACCCCGCACTTCGAGAAGGCCCTGTCGGGATTGCTGGACGCCTACTACAATCTCGCCCGTGCGCTGGCGCTCCTGGGGCGCAACGCGGAGGCTCAGCAGCGCCTGCGACAGGCAGAGGAGATCGCCCGCAGCGGTCGCGTGCGGGAGGCGATCCCCCGCGTCGAGCCGGCCCGCTAGCGCAGGTGCTCGATGATCGCCGCGAGCCGCTCGCGGTCCATCTCGCGCCCGACGAGCGGCCCGGCCGCGAGTGCCGGGACGTGCTCTTCGTACGCGGGGCGGCTGCCGCGCCAGATCACGCCGACCGGGATCTCATCGCCCCAGCGCGCCGCCGCCGCGAGCGCCGCCGTCCAGTCCGTCGGGTCGTGCCCGGCGGGCAGCTCGCGCACCCGCTGGCGGTACCAGGCGTAGGTGTTGATCTTGTTGAACGACACGCACGGCTGCAGCACGTCCACGAGCGCGAACCCCGGCGCGGCCAGCGCCTGGCCGATCAGCGCCGCGAGGTGCTCGGGCATCCCGGCGAAGCCGCGCGCGACGAAGTTGGCCTTGAGCGCGACGGCGGTCTCGACCGGGTTGAACGGCTCGGCGTGCACGCCCTCGGGCTGCGCCTTCGTGACGAAGCCGGCGTCGGAAGTGGGGCTCGCCTGCCCCTTGGTGAGCCCGTAGACCTGGTTGTCGTGCACGACGACGGTCAGGCCGATGTTGCGCCTCACGGCGGCGAGAAAGTGGTTGCCGCCCTCGCCGTAGGTGCAGCCGTCGCCGCTCTCGACGATCACCTTGAGGGCGGGGTTGGCGAGCTTGGCGCCGGTCGCCGCCGGCAGCGCGCGGCCGTGGAGGCCGTTGAAGACGTTGGCGTTGAGGTAGTGCGGCGCCTTCGCGGCCTGGCCGATCCCCGAGACGAAGAGGACCTGGTGCGGCGCCAGCCCGGCGGCGGCGAGGGCCGCCTTCATCGCCCCGAGGATCCCGAAGTTGCCGCACCCGGGGCACCACGCGGTTTCGTACTTGCCGTAGTCCGCGATCGTCACCATCAGGCCATCCCCTGTGCGGCGAGCGCCCGCAATACGTACGCCGGCGTGATGGGCAGGCCGTCGCAGCGGCGCACGTGCCCGGTCGCCTCGAAGCCGGTCTCGCGGCGGACGAGGCGCTCGAACTGGCCGGTCGCGTTGCCCTCGACGAAGATCACGCGCCCCGCGGCGCGCAGGGTCGCGAGAAACTGCTGCGGATCGAGCGGCCAGAGCTGCGTGAAGTGCAGCGTGGCCGCCGCGACGCCGCGCGCGCGCAGTTCCGCCGCCGCCTCCGCCGCGGCGGCGCCCGCCGAGCCCCACGCGACCAGCAGCAGGGCGCCTTCCGCCGCGCCCTCGAGCCGCGGTGGCAGCACCTCCCAGCGCAGCACGTCCAGCTTTGCGAGCCGCTTGGCGACCATGCGGTCGCGCACGGCGAGGTCCTCGGTGATGTGACCGTCCTCGGTGTGCTCGTCGCTGTCGGCGACGACCAGGTGCTGCGTCCGCCCCGGAAGCAGCCGCGGCGAGACGCCGCCCTCGACGAAGGCGTAGCGCCGGTACGGCGCGGCGACGTCGCCCTCGTGACCGGCGCGCACGGCCGGCAGCGCGCGCACCTCGAAAGGCTCGACCGCGCGGTAGGAGTCCGCGAGGAACTGGTCGGTCAGGATGAAGATGGGCCCCTGGGACATCTCCGCGAGAAAGAGCGCCTTGCGCGCGAGCAGGAAGCACTCCTCGGGGTTTCCGGGGGCGAGGAGCGCGCGGGGGAACTCGCCGTGGCCGGCGTGGAGCACGAACTCGAGGTCCGCCTGCTCGGTGCGCGTCGGCAGGCCGGTGGCCGGCCCGGGGCGCTGCGCGACCACCACGACGAGCGGCGTCTCGGTCATCGCGGCCAGGCTCACGCCCTCGACCATGAGCGCGAAGCCGCCGCCGGAAGTCGCGACCATCGCCGGGGCGCCCGCGAACGAGGCGCCGATCGCCATGTTCACGGCCGCGATCTCGTCCTCCGCCTGCTCGGCGACGACCCCGAGCGCGGCGGCATGCGCCGCCACCGTCAGCGAGACCGAGGTCGAAGGCGTCATCGGGTAGAAGGCGTAGAACCGCAACCCCGCCGAGAGCGCGCCGAGCGCGAGCGCCTCGTTGCCGTTGACCATCGCCCGCGAGGCGCCGCCGGCGGCCGGACGTTCCGGCAGCGCGAACGAAGCGCCCGCCTCGGCCGTCCAGCGGCAGGCCTCGGCGAGCGCGCGCCGGTTCTCGGCCGCCGCATCCGGCGCCTTCTTGCCGAACATCTCCTCGACGCCGGCGGCCAGCAGCTCCTCGAGGAGGCCGAGGAGCGTCCCGGCGACCCCCAGCGCGGCGACGTTGGCCTGCCGGGCCGCCGCGAGCTTCGCGAACGGCACGCGCAGCCCCGCGGTTCCCTGCGGGTCGAGCCCCTCGTCGGCGATCAGCAACGCGCCGGCGGCCAGCTCGCCCCGGTGCAGCGCGATCGACTCCTGGTCCAGGGCGACGAGCAGGTCGATCGTCTCCGCCGGCGCGCCGATCTCCCCCGCGCCGAAGCGGATCGCCCAGGTGTTGTGCCCGCCGCGCACGCGCGAGTGGTACGTCTGCGTCACGCAGATGCGCCAGCCGGCGCGCACGAGCGCCTGCGAGAGCAGCTGGCCGACGGTGACCAGTCCCTGGCCGGCCTCGCCGCCGATCAGGACCGTCCTTGTATCTACCAGTTCTCGCACAGGGCCTCGTAGTACTCGCGGGGGTGCGCGCAGGCCGGACAGGTGTCGGGCGCCTCGGCCCCCTCGTGGATGTAGCCGCAGTTGCGGCAGACCCATTTCACGGGCTTCTCGCGCTTGAAAACCCGCTGCCCCTCGACGTTCGCCAGGAAACCGCGGTAGCGCCTCTCGTGCTGTTTCTCCGCGACCGCGATGGACTCGAAGATCTGCGCGATCTCCGGGAAGCCCTCCTCGCGGGCGACCTTCGCGAAGCCGGGGTACATCTGCGCCCACTCGAAGCGCTCCCCGCCGGCGGCCTCCGTCAGGTTCTGCGCGGTGGTGCCGATGACGCCGGCCGGAAACTCCGCCTGCACGGTCACCATCCCACCCTGCAACAGCTTGAAGAGGCGCTTGGCGTGCTCCTTCTCCTGGCTGGCGGTCTCCTCGAAGATCGCCTGGATCTGCAGGAAACCCTCCTTCTTCGCCTGCGAGGCGAAGTAGGTGTAGCGGTTGCGCGCCTGCGACTCGCCGGCGAAGGCAGTGAGGATGTTCTTCTCGGTCCGCGAACCCTTCAGCTCCATGGCGCCCCCCTTGTCGTGCGGATTCCCAACCCGGTCGATGAATGCAGTCGCGGAGATACTATCTGTCCCGCCTGCCGTTTTTGCAACCGGCCCGCCGTGGAGGCGTTCGCGGTACAATCCCCCCGCGAGGAGGTGCGAAAGGCCGATGCGCGAGATCGTCACGATGTGGACCAACACCCGGATGGTCGTCCTGGTGGCGCTGACCGCGGCGCTCTACGCGGCGGTGCTCATCCCATTCAAGATCGCCACGATCATCCCCGGCTTCACCGAGGTGCGGCCCGGAGCGGTGGTGCCGCTGGTCCTCGGCTACCTCTTCGGGCCGGCCGGCGCCTGGGGCAGCGGCATCGGCAATGTCATCGGCGACTTCCTCGGCGGCACGCTCTCGCTCGGGAGCGCCTTCGGCTTCGCGGGGAACTTCTTCTTCGCGCTCGTGCCCTGCAAGCTCCTCCGGACCGCGGCCGCCCCCCCGGGCGCAGCGCCCGCCTCGCCCTGGCGCGAGACGCTCCTGTTCGCCGCCGCCGTCGTCCCGGCGAGCGCCGCCTGCGCGGCGATCATCGCCTGGGGCGTGGACCTGCTCGGCTTCGTCCCCTTCAACGTCCTCGGCACGGCGATCTTCCTCAACAACATCCTGGTCGGCCTCGTGCTCGGACCGGTGCTCCTGCGCCTGCTCGCGCCCCGCGTCGGCGCGTGGCACCTGCTCTGGCGGGACGTGATGGACGCCCCGCCCCCGCCCGCTGGGCGCAGCCGCGTCGGCGCCGCGCTGATCTGGGCCGGCGCGGT
>DATDCY010000078.1 GCA_036524115.1 bacterium
GAAGCGGGCGAACTGGTCGAGATCGGCGGCGTAGGCGCGCACGGTCGCCGGCGATGCGTTCTTCTCGATCCGCAGCCACTCCAGGAAGGTGTCGACGGCGTCCTCGGCCGACCCGGTCATCCGGGTATCACCTGAGAGGCCGCCCAAGGTCCGCAGCCGCCGAGCCGACGATCGCCGCCGTCGTCATTGCCCACCTCCTGAAGATGGTTGGAGGCCCTCAACACCTTGTAGTCCGCGGCCAATGGGGAGTCAATCCGCCCCTGCGCCCTGGCGGCGTCGCGCCAGCAGGTGACGGAGGTTCCGCTGGAAGAGGGTTGCCCCCGGCTGCAGGCGAACCGCCTCGCGGAAGGCTGACTCGGCTTCGGCAAAGAGGCCGAGGCGGAGGGCCGCCTCGCCGAGGCCGTTCCAGACAACGGCGCGTTCGGGAAAGAGACGGGCCGCGGCGCGGAAGTTCTCGAGGGCCTCGGGAAACTGCTGTGCCTGCAGAAGCGAGACGGCGAGCCAATACCTGGCCTCTGCCAAGGCCGGGTCGAAAAGGAGCGCGGCGCGGACCTCGCCGGCCGCCTCTACGGCGTTTCCCGCGTCGATGAGGGCCAGCCCGAGATTGAAGCGCATGTCCGACGAAGAGGGATTGATCCGGACGGCTTCTCGGTAGTGCCCGATCGCGGCCTGGACATCACCGTCTCTTCTCGCCTTCCACCCAAGGAAGCTGTGCGCGATCCAATTGTCTTTCGTCACGGCCAGGGCGTGCCGGAAGAGCGCCTCGTTCGTGCGCCAGTATTCGACCTGGTGCGTGGCAATCAGGGCGAAGAGCGCGAGGGTGGCCAGGGCGGGAGCGGCGAGCGCCGTGCGAGCGTGCCGGAGGCGGCCGGCGAGCGGTTGCGCCCCCCAACCCGCGGCAATGCCGAGGCCGATCATCGGGAGGTAGAGATAGCGGTCGGCGCGAGCCTGGCCGCCGACCTGGATCAGGCCGAGGACGGGCAGGAGGCCGACGAGGTACCAAACCCACCCCGTCAAGACGGCAGGGTTGCGTCGCGCGCAGCCGGCCGCCACTCCCGTGAGCGACAGGACGAGCAGAGCCGCCCCCGCGGTCGACACCACGAATCGCGTCTCGAGAGGGAATGGGTAGTACACAGCCAGGCCGGCCGGCCAGAGGGTCTTCCCAAGATAGACTGCGTAGGAGATCGCGGCATTCGCAACTCGCCACGCCGGCCGGTAGAGCTCAGGCGAGGCCAGCGCTCCGCCGCGGCGCTGCGCGGCGATGGCCACCAGGCTGGCGGCTGCCGAGATGGCGAGCAGGGGAACCTTCTCGAGGAGCACGGCGCGCCAGCGAGGCGAACGCCCGGTGCCCGGGGCGAGCCTGCCCAGCGGCCACCAGTCGAGCAGGAGCAGCGTGACCGGGAGCGTGACCACCATTGCCTTGGCCGTGACCCCAAGCGCGAAGAGAAGACAGACGACGAGGTAGCGTGCGATGCCGCCTCGGGCGACATAGCGAACGTACGCCCAGGTCGCGAGCAGCCAGCACAGGGCGCTCAGGACGTCCTTGCGTTCCGACACCCATGCCACCGATTCGATGTGAAGAGGGTGCACCGCGAAAAGCATCGCCACGAAGGAACTCGGCCAGAGCGCGCCGGTCAGGCGGCGCAGCAGGGTGAGGATCAGGAGGCAGTTCAGCAGGTGGATGAGCACATTGACGACGTGGGCCGGGCCGGGCCGCACGCCGAAGAGGCTGATGTCGGCGAGATGGGAGAGCCACGTCAGGGGCTGCCAGTTCGCCGTATGGGTCGCCGTCATGGCCCAGCGGACGCTCTCGAGGGTCAGACCGTCCTGGACGCGGGGGTTGTCCAGAATGAACCCGCCGTCGTCGAACACGAAGGAGAACTCCCCCACGTGTCGGTAGATACCGGTGACCCCGGCTGCAAGCGCCGTTGCAACGGCGGCGGGCAGCAGGAGAGGCTGCAGGCGCGACATCGGCTTCCTTTCCCCGTCTCCCCCAGACAGCGGGACGCAAGCCTCATCCTGACGGTCCAGTCCCGACCTCCAGGCGAACCGCAGCCGCGGTACGCCACGGAAAGGTCCCGATCAGACCAGGGCAAGGGTATACCGATTGGATCGAATCCCTGTCAAGGCACGCAGGGGCCGTCGTTCCCCTTCGTCCCGCCGGGCGGGCCGATGGCGCGGCCGAAAGGGTTCTTTCCCGCAGCGGGCCTCCCGGGTAGAATCCGCCGCGGCGGGGGGGAGTCCCGCGACGAGGTGCCGATGCCGGAGCTCAAGCTCGTCGTCCTCGACTGCGACGGCGTGATGTTCGACTCGCGCGAGGCCAACCGCGCGTACTACAGCCACCTGCGCGAGCGCTTCGGGCGGCCGCCGCTGACCGAGGAGGAGCTGGCGTTCGTCCACACCCACAGCGCGCCCGAGTCGGTGCCGTTTCTCTTCCGGGCGTGGCCGGAGGACCTCCCGCGGGTCGACGCGTATCGCGCCGAGGTCGACTACGGGCCGTTCCTGCGGCGGATGGCGATGGAGCCGGACCTGCTGGAGTTCCTCGCCGCGGTGCGCCCGCCGCTGCGCACGGCGATCAGCACCAGCCGCACCTCGACGATGCCCGCGGTGCTGGACTCCTTCGGGCTGCGGCCGCACTTCGACCTCGTGGTGACGGCCAGCGACGTCGAGCACCCCAAGCCGCACCCGGAGGCGCTCCTGAAGATCCTGGCGCACTTCGGGCTCGGCGCCGACGAGGGGATCTTCATCGGCGACTCGCAGGTGGACGTCGGGCACGCCGCGGCGGTCGGGATGCCGCTGATCGCCTTCCGCAGCCCCGGCCTGACGGCCGCGTACCACGTGTCGAGCTTCAGGGAGGTGCTGCGCCTGCCGCCGTTCGCCCGACGTTCGGCCCGCCGCCCCTGACCGTCGCCAGCAGCGCCAGCCCGACGGCGAAGAACGACGCGATCGAGAGGATCGCCGGCCGCTGGCTGCCGAACGCGGCCGAGACCGACCCGAAGACGAGCGGCCCGAGGATCGCCGAGGTCTTGCCCACCAGCGAGTAGACGCCGAAGTACTCGGCCTCCTTCCCCGGCGGGATGAACTGCGTGTAGAAGGCGCGCGTCCCGGCCTGCACCGAGCCGAGCCCGAGGCCCGCGGTGCAGGCGACCGCCCAGAACGAGCGCTTGTCGGGGACGAAGTACCCGGCTACCGCCACCGCCGTCCACAGCACCAGCGAGCCGACGACGACGCGCTTGGGGCCCCAGGTGTCGGTCGGTCGGGCGAGCGCGAACGCGCCGATCAGCGCCGTGACCTGCACGACGAGATACAGCGCGATCAGCTCGCCGGCGCCGAAGCCGAAGGTCGTGGCGGCGAGGCTGCTCGAGAAGACGATCACCGTGTTCACGCCGTCCTCGTAGATCATGTAGGCGAGCAGGAACTTCCGGGGCTGGGGACGCCCCCAGATCTCGCGAAGCGTCTGCCAGGCGTTGGCGACGCCGCGCCGCGCCGCCTCCGCCGCCGCCACGCCCGAGGGGCGGTCGTGCGGCAGGTAGCGGAAGGCGGGGAGCGAGAAGAGCGTGAAGAACACGGCGACGGTCAACCAGATCGCCTCGAAGCGCCCGGCGTTGGCCAGCGGCAGCGCGATCAGCAGCGAGGTGATCGACCCGGCGTAACCGACGCCGAAGCCCCAGCCGGAGACGCGCCCCTGGCGGTCGGGGGGCGCGATCTGGGGGAGGAAGGAGTTGTAGAACACGAGGCCGCCCTCCATGCCGACGTTGGCCAGCACGATCAGGGCGAAGCCGGCGGCCGCGGCCCCCGGGGCGAGCAGCGCGAAGGCGGCGACCGAGCAGACGCAGAGCGCCGTGTAGACGCCGAGCAGCCGCTTGCGCAGGCCGGCGTAGTCGGCGATGCCGCCGAGCAGCGGCGAGGAGAGCGAGACGAAGAGCATGCTCGCCGAGATCGCGCGGCCCCACCAGAGGTCGCCCCGGCCGTCGGCGTTGCCGACGATGCGGTTGATGAAGAAGACCTGGAAGACGACCGCCGCGATCACGGCCGAGTAGCTCGAGTTCGCGAAGTCGAAGAGGCACCAGGAGATGACCTGCTTGCGGTCCAT
>DATDCY010000079.1 GCA_036524115.1 bacterium
GGGCGGTGGCGGCCGCGCTGGCCGCCGCCTACCGCGCCGGCTGGTTGCTCGAGCTCTTCACGGCCGCGTCCGCGGCGCTCGCGGCGCTGGTCGGGGCCGCGGTCTGGCGCTACCAGACCGAGGGGAAGCAGCGCCGCTTCATCGCCGGCGCCTTCTCGCGTTACGTCTCGCCCAAGGTCGTGGCGCAGATCCTCGAGCACCCGGAGAGCCTCGCCCTCGGCGGCGAGCGCCGCGACGTGACGCTCTTCTTCTCGGACCTCCAGGGGTTCACGTCGATCTCGGAAACGATGGGGCCTGCCGAGCTCGTCGGCTTCCTCAACGAGTACACGACGCTCATGGCGGACGTCATCACGGGGCCGGGCCTCGATGGCACGATCGACAAGTACATCGGCGATTCCGTGATGGCGTTCTGGGGCGCGCCGCTGCCCCAGCCGGACCACGCGCGCCGGGCGGTGCTGGCGGCGCTCGCCTGCCAGGAGCGGCTGCGGCCGTTCTGCGACGCGCTCGTCGCGCGGGGCGGGCCGCGGCTGGTGACCCGCATCGGGCTGAACAGCGGCGTCTGCGTCGTCGGCAACATGGGCTCGCGGGACCGCTTCGACTACACGGCGATCGGCGACACCGTGAACCAGGCCTCGCGGCTGGAGGGGACGAACAAGGTCTACGGCACGCTGATCATCGCGTCGGACGCTACGTGGGATGCCGCCGCGGGGGTGGCGTTCGGCCGCATGCTCGACCGCGTCCGCGTCAAGGGGAAGGCGGAGCCGGTGGCGATCCACGAGGCGATGGCGGTCGCGGGCGCGGAGACGCCGGCCCAGCGCTCGCTCGCCGCCGCCTACGGCGAGGCCTTCGCGGCCTACCAGCGGCGCGAGTGGGCGCGGGCGATCGCGCTCGCGGAGGCGATCCTCGCCGAGCGCGACGACGGGCCGACGCGGGTGCTGCGCGAGCGCTCCCGCGCCTTCCTGGCCTCGCCCCCGCCGCCGGACTGGGACGGCGTGTGGACGCTCACCAGCAAGTGATGTCCGTCACCGACCGCGCCTGTGGCGCTGCCGGCGCATCGGGGCTACAATTGAGAAAATGAAGACAACCGTGAGGCGGACGGCCATCGCATCTGCGGCAGTTCTCGGCGCCGTCGTTGCCCTGCTCGGCTGCGCCGCCGCCCCCGAGCCGCGGCACGGCCCTGCAGTCGGCGTGCGCGAGGAGAGCATCGACGCGCGCTACGACTACGAGTGCGACACGGTCTCCGGCACGACCGTCTGCGTCATGACCGGCAACGCGCTGCAGCCGCTCGCGCCCCGCTACCCGATGATCACCCTCGGGGCGGTGAAGCGCGAGGCGGGGGGCACGACGCGCTACTTCCTGCGGGTGGCGGCGATCAACATGGGCTCCTGGGTGGACATCCGCCGCGGCCCGTCGCTGCGGCTGACGGTCGACGGCGAGACGCTGGATCTCAGCGGGGACGGCAGCGCCGGCAACCGGATGGCCGGCGAGGCCGGCAAGCACTTCGAGGCCGCCACGTACCCTGTCGCCCCCGAGCTGATCGCCCGACTCGGCTCCGCGAAGAGCGTGGCCGCGCGCGTGGCCGGCGGGACCGTCGTGGAAAAGCGCTTCGGCCCCGTGAACCAGGCCTATTTCGCGATGTTCAGGCGCAAGTACATGGAAGGCGCGCCCGGGCCGGCCGCGGGCGCCAGGGAGGCCCGATGAGACGCTGGCTGCCGTTCCTGCTCGCCGCGGCACTGCTCGCCGGCGCCGTCTCCGCCCCCGCGGCCGAGACGGTGACGGTGATCATCAAGAAGACATCGATCCGCCGCGACCGCCAGTTCTACGCGCCGACGCTCGCCGAGGCCGGGCTCGGGGACTCCTTCACCGTGCTCGCGCGGGAGAAGGGCTGGGTGAAGGTCGGCACCTCCGCGGGCGAGGGGTGGCTGCACGAGTCGGCGGTGACGGCGAAGAAGGTGACGGCGTCCGCCAAGGGGCCGGCGGGGGGCAAGGTCGACGCCCAGGACGTGGCGCTCGCCGGCAAGGGCTTCAACCCGCAGGTCGAGAGCGAGTACCGTAAGAAGAATCCGAAGGACGACTTCGCCGCGGTCGACCGGATGGAGAAGCTCGGCGCGGGCGACAAGGCGATCGCCGACTTCCTCGCCGAGGGGCACCTCCAGCCGCGGGGGGCGGGCAAGTGAGCGCCGCCCGCCGTGCCGCCGCGCTCGCCGGCGTCCTGGGCCTCGCCGGCGGTCTCCTGCTGCTGCCGCAGTCCGCGCGGGCGAAGCTGGACCTCTTCAAGGCGCTCGAGACGGTCGTCGAGAACCAGGACAAGATCGTCAAGACCGGCGAGGCGCTGCGCAAGGGCTTCTCCGATCTCACGCCGCAGGAGGAGTACTACCTCGGCCGCGCGGTGGCCGCGCGCATCCTCGGGACCTACCGGGCGCTCGACGACGGCGAGCGCACGCGCTACGTCAACACGCTGGGCCAGGTCCTCGCGCGCTCCTCCAGCAGGCCCGAGACCTTCGGCGGCTGGCACTTCGCGCTGCTCGACTCGGACGAGGTCAACGCCTTCGCGGCCCCGGGCGGATTCATCTTCGTCACGCGCGGGCTCTACGCGACCTGCGCGAACGAGGAGCAACTGGCGGCGGTGCTCGCGCACGAGGTCAGCCACGTCACGTTGCGCCACGGCCTCGGGGCGATCAAGAACGAGCGGCTCACCGAGGCCTTCACGATCCTCGGCACCACGGCGCTCAAGGAGTACTCCAAGGGCGACCTGCAGAAGCTGACGACGGCCTTCGAGGGGAGCATCAACGACATCGCGAACCAGATGCTGGTCTCCGGCTACTCGCAGGGGCAGGAGTACGCGGCGGACGCGGAGGCGGCCCACGTCGCCTGGCGCGCGGGCTACGACCCGGCCGGGCTGACGCAGTTCCTCCAGGCGCTGCGCGAGAAAGGCAAGAGCGCCGCGCCGAAGGGCTTCTTCAGCACGCACCCGCCCGCGGCCGAGCGGCTCACGCGGGCCGAGGGGGCGATCGAGGACGACAGGCTCAGCGGGACGACGGACCCGGCCCGCACCAAGCGGTTCGCGCAGTACAGCCTTCGCTAGAAGTGCTCCCAGGTCCGCGGGACCAGGGGGCCCCTGCGGCCCCCGGGCTCGACGACCTCGATCCCTGATCCGCGCGCGGTGACCGCACCGATGCGCGTCACGGCGAGCTCAAGGCGCCGGCCGAGCGCCGCGATCTTCGCCGCGTTCCCCGGCCGCGCCGCGAACAGCAGTTCGTACTCTTCGCCGCCGTGCAGCGCCGCCTCGGACGGGTCGCGCCCGAGCAGTGCCGCCGCGCGGCGCGTCCCCCCCGTGACCGGCAGCGCGCCCGCCTCCACCGTCGCGCCGACGCGGCTTGCGGCGCACAGCCGCGCGAGGTCCCGCGAGAGCCCGTCGCTGATGTCCAGCGTGGCGGTCGCGAGGCCCGTGCGGGCGAGGGCTGCGGCG
>DATDCY010000080.1 GCA_036524115.1 bacterium
CGGCGGGGCGCACGCGGGTCTCGAGGAAATCGCGCAGCACGCCGTACGCCTGCCGCGCCTCGATGAAGCGGTCCGCGTGGCGCCGCCGGGCGGCCGCCTCGGGGACGCGGTCGGGGTGCCAGCGCAGGGCGGCGCGCCGCCAGGCGGCCCGCAGGCCGGACTCCTGGAGGTGGCCGAGGAAGCCGGGATCGAGCCGGTGCCCGAAGAGGACGCGGCAGGCCTCCAGCAGCTCGGTGTGCGATGGCGTGCCCATTCGCGGCCGATTATAGGGCTCCTCCCCCTCTCGCGGGAAGCCCGGGAAGCCCGGCGCGGCGGCACGACGCGCTGGCGGCGCCGTGACGGCAGCTTGCACTTCCGCCGATCCTGGGCTACTATCCGACGGTTTTCATCACACACGCGCCGTCTGCCGGCACCGGGTTCCCTGCGGGGAGCGTGCCGGCACGGGAAGGGCGGCGCGGAGGCAAGAAACCCGAGAGCGGGAGGTACGTCGGCATGTCGGCAGTGACCATGAAGCAGCTCCTCGAGGCCGGGGTTCACTTCGGCCACCAGACCAAGCGCTGGAACCCGAAGATGAAGAAGTACATCTTCGACGCGCGCAACGGCATCTACATCATCGACCTGCAGAAGACGATCCGGCTCTTCAAGGAGGCCTGCGACTTCGCGCGCCAGGTGGCGGCCGAGGGGCGCACGGTGCTCTTCGTCGGCACGAAGAAGCAGGCGCAGGACGTCGTGGCCGAGGAGGCGCTGCGCTGCGGTGGCCACTACATGAACCAGCGCTGGCTCGGCGGGACGCTGACGAACTTCGTGACGATCCACCAGGGCATCCAGCGCATGCGCGGCTACGAGGAGCAGAAGGCGGCCGGCTTCGCGGGCCTCAACAAGCGCGAGGTCGCGCGGATCGAGGCGGAGCTGGAGAAGCTCCAGAAGTACATGAGCGGCATCCGCGACATGGACAAGCTCCCCGGCGCGGTCTTCGTCATCGACACCAAGAAGGAGCGGCTGGCGGTGCACGAGGCCAACCGCCTCGGGATCCCGGTGATCGCGACCGTGGACACCAACTGCGACCCGGACGGGATCGACTACGTGATCCCCGGCAACGACGACGCGATCCGCTCGGTCAAGCTCATCACGGGCAAGATCGCGGACGCGGTCATCGAGGGCGCCGCGATCTGGCAGGAGAAGCAGGCGGCGGCGGCCCAGCAGGCGCAGGAGGCGGCGCAGGAGGCCGCGGACGCATCCGGAGAGGCCAAGCCCAAGGCGCGGCGCGCGGCGAAGAAGCCCGGCGCGCCGGCCCTCGAGGAGGTCTTCAGCGACGAGGCTGGCGCGGCTGACGCCGGCGAGGAGGGGTAGGGACGTGGCGGACGTCAGCGCGAACCTGGTGAAGGAGCTCCGGGAGAAGACCGGGGTCGGCATGATGGAGTGCAAGAAGGCCCTTGCCGAGTGCGGCGGGGACATGGAGAAGGCCACCGAGCACCTGCGCAAGAAGGGCATGGCGTCGGCGGCCAAGAAGTCGCACCGCACGACCGGCGAGGGGCTGATCGAGGCCTACATCCACCCGGGCAACAAGGTCGGCGTGCTCATCGAGGTCAACTGCGAGACGGACTTCGTGGCGCGCACCGACGCCTTCCGCGCGCTCGTGCACGACCTGGCGATGCAGGTCGCCGCGGCGATGCCGCTGGCGGTGTCCCCGGACGAGCTGGACCAGAACCTGGTGGCCAAGGAGCGCGAGATCCTCGCCGAGCAGGCCAAGGCCAGCGGCAAGCCCGAGAAGATCGTCGAGAAGATGGTCGAGGGCCGGATCCAGAAGTTCTACGAGGAGGTCTGCCTCCTCGAGCAGCCCTTCGTCAAGGACCAGGACCGCAGGGTCAAGGACATCGTGACCGAGGCGATCGCGAAGATCGGCGAGAACATCCGGGTCCGGCGCTTCACGCGCTACCAGCTCGGGAGGTAGGCGCCCGTGGCGGCGGCGGTCGGGCGGCGGGTGCGCGGCGCGAAGCCGCGCTACCGGCGGATCCTGCTCAAGCTCAGCGGCGAGGCCCTGCTCGGCCGCGGCCAGTGGGGGATCGACCGGGACGTCGTCGACGGGATCTGCAGCCAGGTCATCGCGGCGAAGGAGCTCGGCGTCGAGGTCGCCCTCGTCATCGGCGGCGGCAACATCATGCGCGGCGCGATCGAGGCGCGGCGCGAGGGCGTCGACCGGGCGAGCGCCGACTACATGGGGATGCTCGCCACCGTCATCAACGCCCTGGCGCTGCAGAACGCGCTCGAGCACCGCGGCGCCTTCACCCGCGTGATGAGCGCCATCGAGATGCACCAGGTCGCCGAGTCCTACATCCGCCGCCGCGCGGTGCGCCACCTGGAGAAGGGGCGCACCGTGATCTTCGCCGCCGGGACGGGGAACCCGTATTTCACGACCGACACCGCCGCGGCGCTGCGCGCGATGGAGATCGGCGCCGACGTGCTGGTGAAGGCGACGAAGGTCGACGGGGTGTACGACGCCGACCCGGTGCGCAACCCGAAGGCGAAGCGCTTCACCGCGCTGACGTACCTGGAGGTGCTGCGCCGGCGCCTGGCGGTCATGGACACGACGGCGATCTCGCTCTGCATGGACAACAGCCTGCCGATCGTGGTCTTCAACCTCAACAAGCCGGGGAACCTCCTGCGTCTGCTCACGGGCGGGCGGGTCGGGACCCTCGTGCACGCGGGCTAAGGGGGACGCACACGGCGATGCTCAAGGACATCGAGAAGGCCGCGCAGGAGAAGATGCAGCACTCAATGGCGGTCCTGAAGAAGGAGTTCGGGACCATCCGGACCGGGCGCGCGACGCCGGCGCTGCTCGACGGGGTCAGCGTCGAGTACTACGGGACGCCGACGCCCGTGACCCAGGTGGCCTCGGTGTCCATCCCCGAGAGCCGCTCGATCGTGATCCAGCCCTGGGACCCCTCGATCATGGGCGAGATCGAGAAGGCGATCCTGCGCGCGAACCTCGGTCTGACGCCGACCAACGACGGCAAGGTCATCCGCATCTCGATCCCGGCGCTCACCGAGGAGCGGCGCAAGGACCTGGTCAAGGTTGCGCGCAAGTACGCCGAGGAGGGCCGCGTCTCGCTGCGCAACGTGCGCCGCGACGTGAACGAGCAGATCAAGAAGCTCGAGAAGGACGGCAAGATCTCCGAGGACGAGATGCGCCGGGCGCAGGAGCGCGTCCAGAAGCTGACCGACGACTTCACCGCGCAGGTCAACCAGGCCATCGAGAAGAAGGAAAAGGAGATCATGGAGATCTGATCCGGCGCCGGGTCCCGCACCGGGGCCCGTGCCGGGCGCGGATCGCCAGCCGCTCCCCCGCCGTGGACGAGCACCACGAGCCCTGGCCGCGTCACGTGGCCGTCATCATGGATGGCAACGGCCGCTGGGCGCGGCGCCGCCACCTCCCCCGCATCGAGGGGCACCGCGCCGGGGTCAAGTCCGCCCGCGCCGCGATGGAGGTCTGCCGCGACCTGGGCGTCCCGGTGCTGACGCTCTACACCTTCTCGCTCGAAAACTGGCGGCGCCCCCAGGCGGAGGTGGACGAACTGATGCGCCTGCTGCACCGCTACCTCGCGCGCGAGGCGCCGCGGCTCGCCGCGAACCGCGTGCGCTTCCGCGCGCTCGGGCGCCTCGGGATGCTGCCGGCGAAAGTGCGCGCGAAGGTCGAGGAGCTGACGGCCGCCACGGCGGGCAACGACCGGCTCACCCTCTGTCTCGCGCTGAGCTACGGCGGGCGCGCCGAGATCGTCGACGCGATCAACGCGGCGGCCGCCGCGCGGGTGGCGGCGGGCCGGGAGCCGGGCCCGCTCGCGCCGGCGGACATCGCCGCGCATCTCTACGCGCCCGACGTGCCGCCGCCGGACCTGATCATCCGCACCAGCGGCGAGGTGCGCCTCTCGAACTTCCTGCTCTGGGAGTCGGTCGGCGCGCGGCTGGTCTTCGTCCCCGAGCTGTGGCCCGACTTCAACGCGAAGCGCCTCGCGGCGCTGGTCTCGGCCGAGCGGGCGCGCCACGCCGCGCAGGTGGCCCGGTGAAGCGCCTGCTCTCGGCCCTCGTGGGCATCCCGCTGGTCCTGGCGGTGGTCTTCGGGGCCGGCGCGGCGGCGTTCGGGCTCGTCGTGCTGGCGGTCGCCCTGCTGGCCCTCCACGAGTACCTCGCGCTCTGCGGCGTCGAGACCGTGATCGCCGTGACGGTCCTCGGCTGCGCCGCCCCGCTGCTGGGGGCGCTGCCTTTCGGGTACGCGCCGGCCGTGGCCAGCATCGTGCTCCCCGTGCTCGCGCTCGCGGCGCTCTGGCGCGTCGAGGACCCGGCGCGGCGCTTCCGCGGGGTGGCCGAGGGCGCCTTCGGCCTCGGCTACATCGGCTACGCGATGGGCTGCCTCTGGTTCCTCCGCGAGGAGCTGGCCGGCGGTCCGGCCTGGGTCTTCCTCGTGCTCGTCGCGACCTGGGCCGGCGACAGCGCCGCCTACTACGCCGGCTCGCGGTTCGGCCGGCGGAAGTTCGCGCCGCTGCTGAGCCCGAACAAGACCTGGGCCGGCGCAGTCGGCGGCCTCGCCGGGGCCGTCGCGGGCGGCTGCGCCGCGCTGCCGCTCTTCGACGGGGCGGTGTCGCTGCCGGCGGCCGCGGCGACGGGCCTCGCCGTCGGGGTCGCCGGCCAACTCGGCGACCTCTTCGAGTCGCTCTGGAAGCGCGCGAAGGGCGTGAAGGACTCGGGCCGGCTCATCCCCGGCCACGGCGGAATCCTGGACCGGATCGACAGCCTGCTGCTGGGCATACCCGTGGGCTACCACCTCGCGCGGGCGATCACGGGCTAGGAGGGACGCGCGATGCGACAGGTGGCTATCCTCGGCTCTACCGGCTCCATCGGCCTGAGCGCTCTGGACGTCGTGCGCGCCTCCGGCGGGCGGCTGGCGGTCGCGGCGCTCGCCGCCGGCTCGAACTGGCGGGCGCTGGCGGCGCAGGCGCGCGAGCTGCGGCCGCGG
>DATDCY010000081.1 GCA_036524115.1 bacterium
GCGATGGCGGTCTCGACCAGCGCCCGGTAGATGAGCGCGATCGAGACGAGCTTCAGCAGGTGGCCGATGAGGTTCGAGAAGCCGTAGACGTCGTTGTAGAGGGTGAACGAGACCTCGGTGCCGATCTTGAAGACGAGCGAGAGCGCGAGGGCCCTGAACACCGTGGGCTCGAAGCGCCCCTTTCGACGCGCGAGCAGGGCGAGCGCTCCGGCCAGGGTCAGCACGATCGCGTACTCGCTGCCGATCTTGAAGCCGGTCAGGCCCTGGCCCTCCACGAAGCAGGCGGGAAAGTGGCCGGAGAAGATCGCCGCGGCGAGGGCCCCGGCGACCGCGCCGCTGCCGAGCAGCGTCCCCGCCAGCGGGACGGCGCGGGCTACGAAGAGCGGCGCAATCAGGAGGGCGACGCTCTCGAAGGCGCGCGCCGCGATCCAGAGCTGGGTCGGGAGGTTCGCCCCGCCGCCCGGGAAGACGCCCATGCCCTTGTAGGCGAGCGCGTGCAGCAGGTCCAGAGCGGCGATGAACAGGTAGGCCTGGCCGAGGAAGAGCAGGAAGCCGGTGCGGTGCGTGCGACGCGTGTTCCAGGCGACCATGAAGATGCCCAGCGAAGCGACGACGCCGAGCAGCTCGATGATGGAGTGGAAGAGCAGGTAGTGCCAGCGGCTGACGGCGTACAGGGCCGCGACGAGCACGGCGGTGGCGAGCGCCGGAGGAAGGGCGCGCGTCAGCGCAGGCCACGCAGTTCGCACTGTTCCGTCTCCCGTCCTACGCAAAAATCCCGCGCTCCGCCGAAGCTGGAGCAGACTCTATGTAACTGCCCTGTAACGTGGTGTCAACCGAACCCCGGGCTCCCGGCGCCGCCAGCGCGGGGCACCGCTCAGCGTGGCGGGCGAGGGCGCCCTGACGCGCGATCGCTTCAGTCCGGGGGGCGTCCCGAAAGGTCCACGGTCCATCCTGCGGGCCAGGAGGCCGGCTGGTACGTCGGGTCGATCCGCCACTTGGCGACCTCCTGCGCCCACACCGGGTAGTAGCCGTGGTACCGGAAATCCATCCCCGGGTACTCGCGGACGTCGTGGAACAACCCGCTTGCGCACAACAGCACTGCGAAGACGGCCGGTACGCGCCATCGGCGGATCGGCCAGGTGTCGAGCGCGCTGAGCGTCATGAGCAGAAGCGTCACCTCCGGGATGAAAAGGTAGCGGGACGCCACCCGGGGGTCGATGAACTCGAGCTTGTCCCTCCCCGCGGACAACAGGACCGAACTGACGAGGAACAGGGCGCACGAGCCGAGCAGGACGCCCCGCACCTTCCGGGACGTGCTGACGAAGAGGAGCAGCGCGAGGAGGGCCTCGGCGGCGAGGAGCGCACCCGCGAGCACGTCCGCGTGGAGCGTGTCCGGGGATACGGCAACGGAGGTCAGTCGCTCCGCCCAGAGCCGCGCCGCCTCGCGGCCGAGGAAGGCCCAGACGATCTTGGTCCACGCGGTGGCCGTGACGACGAAGAAGCCCGCCTGGCCCGAGCGGTTGGCCATGTCGCCGGACTCCAGCAGCAGGGACGCGCCCTGCACGAGACCGGCGGCGAGCAGGATGAGGGACTGGACGGCGCGCTCGCGGCTGCGCGAGCGCAGGAAGGCCCAGAGGTAGAGGGTGAAGAGCATCGAGGTCGCCGGCCCGGTGAGCGCACCGACGAGGAGCAGGGCGCGGAAGGCGATCCGCCTGCCGCGGGGCAGTTCGTCGGGCTCCAGGAGGATGAGCACCGCGGCCAGGGCGAAGTGCAGCTGGCTGGTGATGGTGCTCAGCCAGATCTCCTTGCCCGACTTGGCCAGGAGGATGATCGCCAGGCCGAAGAGCTTCCGGCCCGGCGCCTGCCAGAACTCCGCCGCGCTCGTCGCCACGATCGCCGCCGGCGTCAACTGCGCGACGAGGGCAAAGAGCATCGTCACCATCGGAGCGTGATCCAGCGGCACGAGCTTGGCGGCCGCCGTGCCCGCCAGGCTGGCCCAGAGGCTGAAGTATCCGGAGGCCTGCCGCAGGAGCGACTCGACCCAGCCGTGGGACATCGCGAAGACGAAGTAGTCCGCCTCTTCGCCCCAGAAGTTCGGGCGGAGCACGAGCGGGGGGCAGCGCAGCACCGTGGCCAGCGCGTACGCGGCCAGCAGCAGGGCGGGGAGGGCGGACTTCAAATCTTATCGTCCCGGTGTGTTGTCGGCTTCAGTCCGGCGGGCGCCCCGAAAGGTCCACGGTCCATCCCGCGGGCCAGGAGGCCGGCTGGTACGTTGGATCGATCCGCCACTTGGAGACTTCCTGCGTCCACACCGGGTAGTAGTGGTGATACCGGAAATCCAGCTCCGGGTACTCGCGGATGTTGTGGAACAGCCCGCTGGCGCACAGCAGCACCGCGATGACTGCCGGCACGCGTCGTCCGCGATCTCGCCACGTGTCGGCCGCGCTAAGCGTCATGAGCAGAAGCGTCACCTCCGGGAGGAACTGGTAGCGGGACGCGACTCTGGGATCTATGAACCCGATCTTCTCCCTGCCCCCCGAGAAGAGGACCGAACTGACGAGAAACAGGGCGCACGAGCCAAGGAGGATGCCCCGCACGTTCCGGGAAGAACTGAGGAAGAGGAACAGGACGATCAGGGCCTCGGCGGCGAGCAGCAGCCCCGCCAGCGCGTCCGCCTCTGTCTTTTCCGGCCACATGGCGATGGTCATCAGCAGTCCGGCCCAGGGCCGCGCGGTGTCGTAGCCGAGGAAGGCCCAGACGATCTTGGTCCACACGGTG
The DNA here is from genome assembly GCA_036524115.1 of bacterium. Taxonomy (NCBI): domain Bacteria; species bacterium. The sequence continues at coordinate 2,779 of DATDCY010000081.1, forward strand.
GCCGTGACGGTGAAGAGCCCGGTCTCGCCCGAGCGGTTGGCCAAGTCGCCGGCGAGCATCAGTGACACACCCTGGACGAGCCCGGTGGCGAGCAGGATCATCGACTGCACCGCGCGCTCGCGGCTGCGTGAGCGGAAGAAGGCCCAGAGGTAGAGCGGGAGAAGCAACGAGGTGGGCGGTCCGGTGAGTCCGCCGATGAGGAGCAGCGCGCGCAAGGCGATCCGCCTGCCGCGGGGCAGTTCGTCGGGCTCCATCAGGATGAGCACCGCGGCCAGCGCGAAGTGAAACTGGCTGGTGATCGTGCTCAGCCAGACTTCCTTGCCCGCCTTGGCGAAGAGGATGATCGCCAGGCCGAAGAGCTTCCTGCCGGGCGGCCGCCAGAAGTCGGCCTCGCTCGTGACCACGATCGCCGCGGTCGCCAGTTGGGCGACGAGGGCGAAGAGCATCGTCACGGTCGGGGCTCCATCGAGCGGCACAAGCTTGGCGGCCACCGTGCACGCCAGGTTCGCCCACAGGCTGTAATACCCGGAGGCCTGCTGCAGGAGCGAATCGACCCAGCCGTGGGACGTCGCGAACGCGAAGCACCGTCCCTCCTCGCCCCAGAAGTTCGCGGTGAAGACGACGGGGCGGCAGCGAAACACCGTGGCCAGCGCGTACGCGGCCAGCAGCAGGGCGGGGAGGGCAGGGACGGCGATGCGCTTCAACGCGGCGCGCCGAACGATGCGGGTGGGATCAAGCGGGTCCTCCTGCCGAAGCCGATGGCCGCTACCATAGCACCGGGCGCGCGGGACTGACAATCCGCCCCGGGGGCCGAGGTGATCGCGAGGGCGACCGGGGGATCGCGCTGGCGCATACCCGAGACAGACGGTAATATCGGCGCCGGAGCGCCCGTAGCTCAGTTGGATAGAGCAACGGACTTCTAATCCGTAGGCCGCTGGTTCGAATCCAGCCGGGCGCGCCAGGTTCTTCCTTGACTCCCGCCTCCGCCCCCGCCACAATCCCTCCCGCCGCAACAGTGCGGCGCCTGAACCATGGGGGTGTGAGCTGCTACTGACGGGCTTCCGATGCGCCGCCGGCGCCGCCCTCATCGCGCTTGCTGGCCTCCTCCCCGCGGCCCGGGCCGCCGATGTCCCGCCGACCTACTTCGGCGAGCGTTACGAGGATGGCCTCGCGGCCGCGCGCAAGCTCGACACGGAGTACGTCGAGGGGATCCGCGTCACGGGCACCCCGGCGTTCATCGCGCGGGTCCGCGCCGCGCTCGCGCTCATCGAGGCGGGAGACGCGGGCAGCTGGTACTACACGCGCAAGAACGTCCGGCGGATCACGCTCAACGGCCACGCCGGCATGGACATCGGCGGCGGCAGGATCACCGCGGCGGACGACGCCAACGAGCAGCCCGCTGTGTTCGCGGGCCGGATCGTCCACGAGGCGTGGCACGGGGAGTTGGCGCGCAGCGGTCAGGTGGCCGAGGGGGCGGTGGCTGAGGGCTTCTGCCTCGCGCGGCAGAACGAATTCCTGCGCCGCGCCGGGCTGCCGGCCATGGATCTCAGGGGCGCCCTCGAGAGCCGGTACTGGGAAAAGGAGTACTGGTCGCGCGACTGGTGAGGCGGCTGGCTGCCACACTGGCGCCCGCGCGC
>DATDCY010000082.1 GCA_036524115.1 bacterium
CGCGCCGGGGGGAGGCCCCGGTGCCGGCCGGGACGGGACGGGGATGGCCGGCGCGCCACCCGCGGCGGTCCCGGCCTGTCCGGCCGCCTCGAGGACCCGGGCAATCCGCGCCCCGATGTCCTCCCGCTCCCGCACCTCCTCCGGACTCTCGCCGGCCACCGTGAGCAGCGCGAGCAGGCGGTCCTTCGCGCCGAGCGTCAGGTCGATGATCTCCTGGGAGATCGCCATCTGCCCCTTGCGGAGCAGGTCGAAGACGTGCTCGAGCGTGTGGGCGAACCGCTCGAGCTCTTCGAAGCCGAACATGGCCCCGTTGCCCTTGAGCGTGTGCAGCGCGCGGAACGCGCGCGCGATCTGCTCCTGGTCACCCGGGCAGCCCTCGAGCTCCAGGAGGGCCGCCTCCATGTCGACCAGCAGTTCGCGCGCCTCGTCGCGGAAGGCGTCGACGAGGGACTCGGTGATCTCGTCCATCGGCTCCATGATAGCATCGGGAGCGGCAGGGCCGCCGCCAGCGGCGCTAGGCGGCCGCCCCGCAGTCGCCGTCGGCCCAGACCAGCTCCTGCCCGGAGCGCGAGTACAGCCGCGCCCCGATCAGCGTCGCGGCGGCCTGCGCCGCGAGCAGGCCGAGGATCTCCTCGTCCAGCCCGGTGAACTCCGGCTTCTGCGTGAGGAGCCGGTGGATGCTGATGGCGCCGACCGTCCGCTCCTCGAGCTTGAGCGGGACGCAGCAGAGGGGATCGCCGTCGCGCCGCTCCCGGCCGAACCACGAATTGCCGGCGCGCAGCGAATCGAGCGCCTCGGCGGGAATGCGCGGCCGCACGCCGTCCTCGAGGCCGCTCTCGTCCGTGAGGCTCAGCAGCGTCATCCGGCCGCTCGCCCCGTCGACGAGCCAGAGCGCGAACGCCTCGGCGCCGACGAGGTTCAGGAGGATCTCGCGCACGACGCTCAGCGCCGTCTCCTCGTCGAGCGTCGAGTGCAGCTGGTACCCCGAGACGTAGAGGTTGAGGAGGTTCTCGTTCTGGCGCTCGACCTCCTGGTAGCGCTCGCGGAAGTCCTCGCTCTGCCGGTTGAGCTGGTCGAACCGGGTCTTGATCTCCTCGAGCTGCCGGCGCAGCTGGAAGTTCTCCGACATCACGTCGCCGGCCCGGCTCGCGTGCTCCTGGCGCGACCGCACCAGCTCCTGCTCGAGGTGCAGCACCTTGTAGCGCAGCAGCTCGTTCTCCCGCATGACCTCCTCGACGAAGGCCTTGCTGCGGTTGTAGGCGCGGACCACCGAGCCGGCGCCCGCCGGCCCCTCACCCGGATCCCGCTCGACCTTCTGGGCCATGGCCTCCCCCTCCCCGCCCGGCCGCGTCACGCGGCGAGGACCTGAGCGATGGCCGCCGCCACCGCGGCGCCGTTGATCGGCTTGGTGAGATAGGTGTTCGCGCCGAGCTCGAGCCCCCGCTCCCGGTCGCCCTCGCTCCCCTTGGTGGTCACGACGATGATCGGGACCGCCGAGGACAGCTCGCTCCGGATCGCGGTGATGAGGCCCAGGCCGTCGAGACGCGGCATGTTGACGTCCGTCACGACGAGGTCGAACTGCTTGGCCCGCAGCTGCTCGAGCGCGACGACCCCGTCCGGGGCCTCGGTGACATGGCAGGCCATGTGCTTGGTCAGCACCATCCGCATCAGCTGACGCATCGTCGAGGAATCGTCCACCACCAGGATCTCCTTCACGACACCCTCCTTCCGTCTCCGCTGTCCGCGGCGCCCCTGCGGCCCCGGTCAGCGCGGCGTTTCATCCATCGCGCCTTGCGCTCGCGCTCACATTTCGGCGTGGACGAATGCAAGGACGAGACCAGAGGCGCAGGCGGTGCCCAATTCAGGGGCGCCAGCCCCGGGGCGGGCGCGGACGCGGGAAATTCGCGGGGGCGGAACCGCTTTCGCCCCCACGCTTCACGGTTGCAGCGCCGGGGCGGTATCCTCCTGGGGCGCAGGGAAGGTCTTGATCCGTGCCATGGCACAGTGGTGTGCCAGGCCGGCTGTGCCAATGTCACACCGGAGACCGGCCGCCGACGCCCACGGACGTGCGCACCTTCATCTGTTCCGCCGCTCCGGGGTAGAGGACGCCCGTGCACTCGGGGCAGATTCCGTGCGTCAACGCCGCATGCGTGTGCTGCCCGAGATACTCCTCGAGGCTGCTCCACGCGCCGCGATCGTCGCGGACCTTTCTGCAGGAACAGCAGATGGGGAGCATCCCGGTGAGCGTCCTGACCCTGCGCAGCGCCTCCTCGAGCTCGCCCTGGCGGGCGCGCAGCGCGCGCGCGGAGGCGTCGCGGGTCGCTTCCAGGGCGGAGGCGAACAGCGTCACGAGCAGGTAGGTGACGAGGAACCGCAACACGAGCGACGGCGGGCTGGCGCCCGACCCGGTGGCGAGCAAGACGGCGGTGACCGCGCCGACCAACGCCGACCAGACCGCCCCTTCGCGCCGGCCGAACACGAAGAAGACCATCGTGGGCAGCAGGTAGGCCCAGAGGAAGGCGCCGCCGCCCCCGGCCACGATCGCGGCCGCGAGGGAGGCCAGTCCCGCGGGGATGATGACCCGCGCGGCCGGCTCGAGACGGGGCAGGCGCCGCGCGACCCCGAGGGTCGCCGCCAGCAGGAGGGCGAGCGCCAGCGGGGGGAGCGCCCGGATCGGCTCGGCGCGCAGCAGGGCTGTGGCCCCGTGCGCGACGAGCGCCGGGATCATGAGGGCGATGGCGACGACGAGGAAGGCGCGCCTCCGGCGGTCCTCGTCGTCGCGCCCCTCGCCGCCGACCCGCTCGATCAGCCGGCGCGCCGCGGCGCCCGCGCCTCCGTCTCTCAAGCCTGCGCCGCCTCCCCCGCGGGCGATGCCTCGCGGACCTCCGCCAGCTCCTCGCCGGAGAAGACCCGGTCGGCGTCGAGGACGATGACGAAGCCCTCGTCGCGCTTGCCCATCCCCCGGATGAACTCGGCGCGCACGGCGCCGCCCAGCCGCGGCGGCGGCTCGATCTGCCCCGGCCCCAGGTCGATCACCTCCTGCACCGAGTCCGCCAGCGCCCCCAGCAGCGTGCGCTCGCCGCCGAACGAAACCTCCGCGATGATGATGCACGTGTTCACGGTCCGCTCGCTCCCCGGCATGCCGAACTTCACCCGCAGATCGAGCACCGGCACCACGGAGCCGCGCAGGTTGATCACCCCGCACATGAACGCCGGCATCCGCGGCACCCGCGTCACCTGCGTGAAGTCCAGCACCTCCCGCACCTGCTCGATACCCAGCGCAAACACCTCATCGCCGAGCTTGAAGGTCAGGTACTGCGACACCGCGATTCCCGCCGTCGCGCCCATCGCCTGCGCCCGCCTAGTACCGCTCGAAGTGGGCGTCCTCGGCGTCGGCACCGCCCTTGCGCCCCATGTCCAGCGCCACGCCGCCGGGCTTCGGCGCCCGGGCCGCGGTCGCGCTCGCGGCCGCCTGCGCGGGCGCCGGACGCAACGCCCGAC
>DATDCY010000083.1 GCA_036524115.1 bacterium
TGGTCCTCAGGCACGCCCCCCGGCTCCGGGGCCCCAATCGCCCCTCCCTGGGGCTCGGGAACTCTCTTGAACTGGTGCTTGCCGGCCGGCAGCGGCGGCCCGGGGCCCTTCGCGGCAGGCGGTGCCGGTTTCTTGAAGGCCGGCTCGGGTCTCCCGGCAGACGGCGCCGGCTTCGTGAAGGCCGGCTCCGGTTTCGCGGCAGGGCGCGCCGGCTTCGTGAAGGCCGGCTCCGGTCTCCCGGCAGACGGCGCCGGCTTCGTGAAGGCCGGCTCCGGCTTCGCGGCGGCCCGCCCCTTCTTGGGCGGCACCCACTGCTCGAGTTCCTTCTCCTTCACGACGTTCTTGTGGGCCGGCGGCTTCTTGCCGGGCGTGAAGGCGGACTTGTCCTTGGTCGGGGCCACGACTCGGTCCTTGATGGCCCTGGACTGGTTGTCGAGCCGCGCCGGGGGCAACGACGTCCGGGTGATCTGTATGTCCGGCCGGGGCTGCCGGGTCTCCCGTATCGGCTTGATCTCCGGAATCGGCGCCCTGCCGATGATCCTCAGATCGCCGCCGCCGCCCCGCTGGAACATGTTCCGCGTCGGGGCGATCCGCCCCTGCTTGATCATGCCCCGCAGGAAGTTGTCTCTCTTGACCACCACGACGGCGTTGTTCACCGTGCTGTTGACGTAGACGTTGGTGATGTTGATATTCGTCGTCTTGTAGACGTTCACGGTGCCGGGGCCGTAGTTCCCGTACCCGTAGTAGACATCGTCGTGCCCGAGCGGCACCCAGCACACGTCGTCTCCGAAGATCGACCAGCCGACATAGCCCGGCGACCAGTAGGCCCTCCCCCGTGGGGCGACCCAGAACCAGCCGATGGAGACGCTCCAGTTCCACCTGCCGAAGTGGAATGGGGCGTACCAGGGATCATACGAGAGCCAGACGTAGTCGTTCGCCTGCCAGACCCAGCGGCCGTTGGAGTACGGCGACCAGCCCGCGTCGACCACGGGGACCCAGACGCTGCCGTAGTTCCGGTCGCTGACCCAGCGCCCGGAGGAGTCGAACTCGTGGGCGTACGGCGAGAGGTCCGCCGGCAGGTAGCGGCCGCTCGCGGCCGGCCGGTCGTACAGGTCCGCCCGCGACGCGATCCAGGAGTCCCACTCGTCGGCTGCGGGCAGAAAGTCCAGCATGACCCTGCCGTCGGGCCGGAGTTCGGCCATCCGGCCGGCGATCACATCGGTGAGGCCGTCCGGGGTTTCGAGCACGAGCGTGCCGCCGATGACGCCGATCTGGGCCGTGCCGTCGGGCAGGGTGTTGACCCTGAAGCGCGCCGAGCGGGTCGCGCGGATCGAGGCGTGGGGCAGATCCACCTGGAAGACGGAGCCGGATCTCGCGAAGCCGATCACGTCGAAGGCGGCCTCGCCCGAGACGAGCGCCAGCTGGATGGTGTCGGCCCGGCTGCCTCGTTCGAGCCGGGTGATGTCGAGCTCGGACTGGTAGTTCACCCATGCCGTCGCCCCCAGGGGGAAGCGCGCCTCGACCTTGGCGCCGTCCTGCGCCCAGATCCGGTCGCCGACCCGAAGCGAGAGGTTCGGCGCCAGGGCGGCCCAGTCCTCGTCGTCCGTGCTCCGGATCAGCGAGTCGCCGCTCAGGTACGTCACGAAGGCCAGCCCGAGGCCGGCGGAACTCTCCTCGGCGACCTGTCTCGCGGCGTCCGCCATCGCGCCTGGACTCGTCGCCCGCGGGATGTACTGGCCGTTCGCGAACGGCGCGTCGAGCATGAGCGCCATGCTCACCACCATTGGGAGAACAGGGTTCATCTTCATGGTTCCCTCCTCGGGACCGGGCTCTTCCGGATCGCCTGCATTGTCTGCGCCTTTTCGGCTCGACCGAGCCGCGCACAACGGCACTCTCTCCGCTGCCGGTGGTTCTCCTGATCCCCATCGATGCATCAAGGGTGCCACGCGCTGGCTCGTGGGAGCGCGAGGCACGCAACCGCCGGAAATGCGATGTGTTATCCGGCGCGACCGCAGAGCGAATCGCCGGAGGGACGGCGGAGGGCGGTGTCCCACAATGGCGTTTCGATACATTCCCGATAACGAGACGTCCGCCCGGAGGAAACCCCTGTGAAGACCCCATTGACATCTCCGCGATGGGTTCGGAAGATGAAAACGTCAATAATCGAGAGAGTTTCGGGGGACACGGATGCCAGCATCGATGATCTGCGCTCCGGGAAGGGTTGCCCCTCCGTGCCAACGGTGAAGCGAGGCGTGTCGGCGGGCCGTCCCGACCGCAGCTCCCCGACGGCCGCACCGGCCGGCGACCGACAGCCGGAGGAAACCGGCCCCTGCCCGATCGTCGGCATCGGCGCATCCGCCGGCGGGCTGGAAGCGTTGGAGCAGTTCCTCAGCCACGTCCCGGACGGGAGCGGGCTGGCATTTGTCGTCATCCAGCATCTGGACCCGACGCACAAGGGGGTCATGCCCGAGTTGCTCCAGCGCTCCACCCCGATGAAGGTCTCACAGGTCAAGGATCGGACGAAGGTCAAGCCGGGCTGTGTCTACGTGATCCCTCCCAACAAGGACATGTCCATCCTGCACGGCACGCTGCACCTCTTCGAACCGGCCGCGCCCCGCGGCCTGCGCCTCCCCATCGATCTGTTCTTCCGCTCGCTGGCCGACGACTGCCGGGGATCGAGCATCGGCGTCCTGCTCTCGGGCATGGGCTCCGACGGCACGCTCGGCGTGCGGGCCATCAAGGAGCAGGGCGGGCTCGTGCTCGTGCAGGATCCTGCAACAGCACGTTTCGACAGCATGCCGCGCAGCGCCATCGACGCCGGGCTCGTCGACCTGGTCGCGCCGGCGGCCGAGCTGCCGGGAAAGATCCTTGCCTTCCTCAGGCACAGCCACCCCGCCCGGGGGGAACCCGCCCTGACGACCCGGGATCAGAGTTCCCTCGAGAAGATCCTCATCCTGCTGCGGACGCGCACCGGCAAGGACTTCTCCCCCTACAAGAAGCAGACCGTGTACCGCCGCATCGAGCGGCGCATGGGCATCCACCAGATCGACCGGATCGCCTCGTACGCCCACTTTCTCCAGGAGAATCCCCAGGAGCTGGACCTGCTCGCCAGGGAGCTGCTCATCGGGGTGACCACGTTCTTTCGCGACCCGCCGGTCTGGGAGCTGCTGCGGGACACGGCCATCCCGTCACTGCTCTCGGAGCGCCCGGCGGGAGGCCCGCTGCGAGCCTGGTCGGCAGGGTGCTCGACGGGGGAGGAAGCCTATTCCCTTGCCATCGTCTTCAAGGAGGCACTGGAGCGGCTCAAGCCCCGGGGGCGATTCACGCTGCAGATCTTCGCCACCGACGTGCAGCAGGACGCGATCGACCGGGCGCGCCAGGGGCTCTGGCCGGTCAACATCGCCGCCGATGTGTCTCCCGAACGCCTGCGTCGTTTCTTCCGGCAGGAGGAGCACGGCTACCGGGCCGGCAAGGAGATCCGGGAGATGGTCACGTTCGCAACCCAGAACGTGATCACCGACCCGCCCTTCACCAAACTGGACATCCTCCTCTGCCGAAACCTGCTGATCTACCTGACGCCGGAGGT
>DATDCY010000084.1 GCA_036524115.1 bacterium
GGCGCAGAGCGCGGCGTCGCGGCGCGGGCCGCCGATGACCGCGGTGGCGCGCAGCGCCCCGGTCGCCGGATCGAGGAGCGAGACGGACAGGAACCGGTGGGCCGTCGGCCAGGGGACGGTGGCGATCACCGAGAGGGCGCGGCGGAGGAGCTGCTCGTCCGTTCCGCCCTCGCAGACCGCGCCGAGGAGCAGCTCGTACGCGCCGAGCAGCGCGCGGCTGCCGGTCGCCCGACCGGTCGTGGGCCCGACGGCATCCTGCCGATCGTGGGGCGCCTCCGCCATCCCTTCCGTCCCCCCCCCGCTGATCTGCGGTGCATTGTAGTTGATCCGCATGGTAAGGCAAACGTCGGGATGTTGCCCACGTCCGCGGGCACGCGCGGACCGGGAAAGCGGGCTTGCCATCGTGGTGTCGGTCCGGATTCCTGACTCACCTTGATCCAACGCACATCGACAGGCGCCGTCCTGCTGGATCCGTGCGCCCGCGCGGATCGTTGCCGCCCGCGCCTTCCGGGGCCCCGGCTCTTCTGGTACCATGGCGCCCGCCATGACCCGGAAACGCCCGCACGGCCGCGCATGATCTGCACCTCCTGCTATCGCGACCTGCCCGCCGGCGCCGCGTACTGCCCGCGGTGCGGCGCGCGGGTGGCGCCGGGGCCGGGTGTCTGCGAGCCGGTCGTTGCCGCGGCGGCCGTCGCCGGCACCGCCGGGACGTGGCGCAACCCCTGGGAACAGCGCGGCGGGCGGGGCTGGTTCGCCGCCTTCGCCGAGACCCTCCAGGAGTCGCTGTTCAGGCCGAGCGCCTTCTTCCGCGGGACCGCTCCCGAGGGCGGGACGGGCGCGGCCCTCTGGTACGCGGTGATCGTCGGGACGCTCTCGCTGGCGGTGGCGCTGCTCTGGCGGCAGGCCCTCGGCGGGCGGATCCCGATGGAGCACGGCGGCCGCTTCCTGAGGCTGCTCGACGATCGCGCCACGCTGACCGGCCTCTCCGTGTTCCTCCCGTTCGGGATCGCGCTGGGCAACGTCGTCTGGGCCGCGGCGCTGCACGTGTCGCTGGCCGTGGTCGGGGGCGCGCGGGGGGGCTACGGGACCACGCTCAAGGCGGTGTGCTACTCGTCGTCGGCAACGGCGTTCAACGTGTTTCCGGTGTGCGGCGCCGCGCTGGGCGCCATCTGGCAGGTGGTCGTGCAGGTCATCGGGCTGCGTGAGCTGCACCGGACCTCGACGGCGCGGGCCTTCTGGGCGTGGGTCCTGCCGTTCGTGGTCGCCCTGTGTCTCGGCGCGGCGGCGGCGCTCGCGGCCGTGTTCGGCCTGATGCGGATCTGGCACCAGTTGGGGGGGCAGTTCGAGGTCTGATCGACGCCGGGCCCGGCGCCCTGGGGCGTGGCCGGCCCGCGACAACGCGAGAGGCGGGGGAGCATGACGGAGATGTGGGGGGAGTGGGTACGGACGCACGGCTGCGGGGCGCTGCGCGCCGGGGATGCGGGGAGCGAGGTGCTCCTCGCCGGATGGGTGCACAGCCGCCGCGACCACGGCGGGGTGATCTTCGTCGACCTGCGCGACCGCGACGGGCTGACGCAGGTCGTCTTCAACCCGGAGACGAGCGCCGAGCTGCACGAGCGCGCTTCGGCGCTGCGGCCCGAGTGGGTGCTCGGCGTGCGCGGGCGGGTGCGCCCGCGCCCCGAGGGCACCGCGAACCCGAAGCTGCCGACCGGCGCGGTCGAGGTGCTCGCCACCGAGCTGCGGGTGCTCAACCCGAGCGCCACGCCGCCGTTTCCCATCGAGGACCACGTGACCGCCGACGAGTCGATTCGACTGCGCCATCGCTACCTCGATCTGCGCCGCCCGTCAATGGCGCGCAACCTCGCGTTCCGCTCCCGCGTCGTCTCGTTCATGCGCGCCTTCCTCACCGAGCGCGGTTTTCTGGAGGTCGAGACCCCCTTCCTGACCAAGAGCACGCCGGAGGGCGCGCGCGACTACCTCGTGCCCAGCCGCGTCAACCCCGGGCAGTTCTACGCGCTGCCGCAGTCGCCGCAGCTCTTCAAGCAGCTGCTGATGGTGGCGGGCGTCGACCGCTACTACCAGGTCGCGCGCTGCTTCCGCGACGAGGACCTGCGCGCCGACCGCCAGCCGGAGTTCACGCAGCTGGACATGGAGCTCTCGTTCGTGCGGCGCGAGGATATCTTCGAGCTCATCGAAGCGATGATCGGCGGGATCTTCGGGCAGGTCCTCGGGCGCCCCCTGGCGCTGCCGCTGCCGCGGCTGACGTACGCCGAGTCGCTCCTGCGCTACGGCGTCGACAACCCGGACACGCGCTTTGGCCTGGAGATCCGCGAGTGCACCGACCTGGCGCGCGGCTGCGGCTTCCAGGTCTTCTCGAAGGTCGCGGCGGAGGGGGGCGTGGTGCGCGGCATCCGCGCCCCGGGTCTCGCCGAGGCGCTCTCGCGCAAGCACCTCGACGAACTGACCGAGTACGTCAAGCTCTTCGGCGCCAAGGGGCTGGCCTGGGTCAAGGTGGAGGCGGGGGGCTGGGCCGGGGCCGTGGCGAAGTTCTTCTCGCCCGGCGACCAGACGGCGTTCAACGAGCGCTGTGAGGCCGCGCCCGGGGATGCGATCCTCTTCCTCGCCGACCGGGAGAAGACCGTGTGCGAGGGGCTGGGGCGGCTGCGCCTGGAGCTGGCACGGCGCTTCGAGCTCGTCCCCCGCGGGCTGATGAACCTGCTGTGGATCACCGACTTCCCGCTGCTGGAGTACAACGAGGAGGAGAAGCGCCTCGAGGCGAAGCACCATCCGTTCACCGCGCCGATGGACGAGGACCTGCCCCTGCTGGAGACCGACCCGCTGCAGGTGCGGGCCAAGGCGTACGACATCGTCCTCAACGGCCAGGAGATCGGCGGCGGCTCGCTGCGGATCTACCAGCCCGAGCTGCAGCGGCGGATGTTCCGCGCGCTCAACATCCCCGACGAGGAGGCGGAGGCGAAGTTCGGCTTCCTGCTCGAGGCCTTCCAGTTCGGGGCGCCGCCGCACGGCGGCATCGCCCTCGGCCTCGACCGCCTGCTGGCGATCCTGGCCGGCGCCGACTCGATCCGGGAGGTGATCGCCTTCCCGAAGACGCAGAAGGCGACCTGTCCGCTCACCGGCGCGCCGTCGCACGTGGAGTTCAAGCAGCTGCGCGAGCTGCACCTGAAGACGGACGTCCTGCCGCGCGACCCGGCCTAGACGGACGGCGGGGGGCGCTGCGGTGGCGAAGGTCCTCGTCGCCGATGACGACCGGAGCCTCCGTCGCATCCTGCGCTTCGAACTTGCGGAGGCGGGGCACGAGGTCGCCGAGGCCCCGGACGCGGCGGCGGCGTCCGGGCTGCTGGCGGGCCAGGAGTTCGATGTCGCGCTCCTCGACCTGCACATGCCGGGCGGCGGCGGCATGGGCGTCCTGCGCGGCCTGCGCGGGGCGGAGACCGGCCCCGAGGTGATCGTGCTCACCGCGCACGGCACGGTCGCCGTCGCGGTCGAGGCCATGAAGCTCGGCGCCTACGACTTCCTGACCAAGCCCTTTCACTTCGACGAGCTGCGCGCGGTCATCGACAAGGCGGTCGAGAAGGCGCGCCTGCGCCGGGAGAACGTGGCGCTGCGGACGCAGATCGAGCGCGGCCGCGCCCCGCGGGCGATCGTCAGCGCCGACCCGGGGATGGGACTGCTGCTCGAGACGCTGGCGAAGGTCGCCGTCTCGGACCACCCGGTGCTGCTCCAGGGCGAGAGCGGCACCGGCAAGGAGCTGCTCGCCCAGGCGCTGCACGACGCGTCCCCGCGGGCGGGCGGCCCGCTCGTGGCGCTCAACTGCGGCGCGCTTCCCGAGCCGCTGCTCGAGAGCGAGCTCTTCGGCCACGAGAAGGGCGCCTTCACCGGCGCGCATGCGCGCAAGCTCGGTCTGCTCGAGATCGCGCAGCGGGGCACCCTCTTTCTCGACGAGATCGCCGAGCTGCCGGCGTCGCTGCAGGTCAAGTTCCTGCGCGCGCTGGAGAACCGCGTCTTCTTCCGTGTCGGCGGCATCCAGGAGCTGCGCGCGGACGTGCGCGTCGTCGCGGCCGCGAACCGAGACCTCAAGGCGCTGGTCGGGACCGGCGCCTTCCGCGCGGATCTCTACTACCGCATCAGCACCGTGACGCTGCAGGTCCCGCCGCTGCGCGAACGGGCCGGGGACGTCCCGGCGCTCGTGCGGCACTTCGCCGAGCGCGAGGCGGCGGGGCGCGGGCGGAGCTTCGGCGCCGCGGCGCTGCATGTGCTCCGGGCGTACGCCTGGCCGGGGAACGTGCGCGAGCTGCAGAACGTGGTCTCGCGGACGCTGCTGCTGAGCCCGGCGCAGGTCATCGGCGTCGAGGACCTGCCGGCCGACGTGCGCGAGCCCGGCGCGGGCGGCGGCTCCCAGCGGCTCGCCGACATCGAGCGCGAGCACATCCTGCGCGTGCTCGCGCGCACCGGCGGCCAGCGCGGGCGGGCCGCGGAGATCCTCGGCATCGACCCGAAGACGCTCTACCGCAGGCTGCGGGAGGCTGGCGCCGGGGGCGACGCGTGAGGATCGGCGCGCGGCTCGCGCTCGGCCTGGCCGCGGTCCTGGTCGGCGGCGGGCTCGTCGGCGGCGGCGTGTACTACGCCGTCGAATCCGAGCACGAGCAGCACAAGCTCGAGGTCGTCGCGCGGCTGGTCGCCGAGCAGGCCTTCCTGCGCATCGAGGCGCGGATGCGCTCGCACCGGGGCGCCCTGGCCGCGGACGCGCTGGGGAAGCTGGAGCTGCCGGCCTCGGTCAACCGCGTCTTCATCGTCAACGCCGCGGGGACGGTGCGGAGTTCGACGGACCCGGCGCTGCAGGGACGGGTTCTCGCGCGCGATGCAGCGGGGTGCGGCGGGTGCCACGGCGGCGGCGGGAGCGTGGCCGTGGGGGCGCTCCGGCGCTGGGCGCGGCCGCTGAGCGCGACGGGCGCGTGCGCCGAGTGCCACCGCGCCGCGGGCGGGCCGCTCGGCTGCCTCGTCGTGGATCTCGACCTCGGCGAGTACAACCGCGAGGTCGCCGAGCAGATCGGGACGGCCCTGGCGATGCTCGCGGCCCTGCTGGCGCTGGCCGGGGCCGGCACGCTCATCGTGACGCGGCGCTGGATCACGGGGCGGCTCGATGCGCTCGGGCTCGTGATGCAGCGCTTCGAGGGCGGGGATCTCGGCGTGCGCGCGCCGATCACCGGGCGCGACGAGATCTCCCGCGTCGAGGCGGGCTTCAACCGGATGGCCGGCACGGTGCAGGCGCGCGAGCGCGAGGGCGTCGCGCTCCTCGGGCGGCTCAACGCCGCGAACGAGGAGTTGCGCCGCGGCGAGGAGCGGCTGCGGCGGACGCTGGACGCGCAGCGGGTGGTCAACGACGTGCTGCGGCTCTCGCTCGGGGAGCAGCGCCTGGAGGCGGTGCTCCAGCGCGCGCTCGAGCTGGTGCTCGCGATCCCCTGGCTGACCGTCGAGCCCCGCGGCAGCATCTTCCTCGTCGAGGACGGCGCGCTCGTCATGCGCGCGCACAGCGGCCTCGATCCGCGCCTCGCCGAGGCGTGCGCGCGGGTCCCCTTCGGCCACTGCCTCTGCGGGCGGGCGGCGGCGCAGGGGCACGTGGTGCACGCGGCGGATCTCGACGAGCGCCACGACACGCGGTACGCCGGGATGCCCGCCCACGGGCACTACTGCGTGCCGATCCTCTCGCTGGGCCGCGAAGTGCTGGGCGTGCTCAACCTCTACCTGGGCCCCGGCCATGCCGAGAGCCCGGCCGAGGTGGAGTTCCTGACGGCGGTGGCGAACACGCTCGCGAGCGTCATCCGCCGGAGCGTCGCGGAGCGGCGGCTGCGCAAGAGCGAGCAGCGCTTCCGCACGCTCGCCGAGGCGGCGAGCGACACGATCTTCATCGTGGACCCGGAGCAGCGGCTGGCGTTCATCAACGGCACCGGAGCCCGGTTGTTCGGGACGACGCCCGAGCACCTGACCGGCCGCCGGGTGGCGGAGTTCGTGCCGCCGGAGGCCCGCGCGACCGTCGCCGCGGCGCTCGAGGCGGCGCTCCGCGGCGAGGACGGCGGCGCGCGGGAGGACCACTTCGCCTTTCCCGCCGGCGAGGTCTGGCTCGGGACGACGCTCGTCGCGCTCCCCGACGCGGGAGGCGTGTTCGGCATCTCCCGCGACATCACCGGCCAGCGCCAGGCGCAGGCCGAGCGCGAGCGGCTGATCGCGGAGCTGCAGGCGCTGCTCGAGGTCGTCTCGCAGTCGCACCAGGAGTGGCAGGGCACGTTCGACGGGATCACCGACATGATCTCCATCCTTGACGGTGACGCCCGCATCGTGAAGGTGAACCGGGCCTACGCCGCGTACTTCGGCGCGCATCCGCGGGACCTCATCGGCCGGGACTGTCGCGACTTCTGCCTCGCCGGCCACCAGGGCGCGGCCGGCTGTCCGCTGGTGCGGCAGGCCAGGAGGGGCGAGGCGGTCAACGAGGAGGTGCTCGATCCGCGGACCGGCCGCGTGTTCCGCTATTCGATCTTCCCGTACGCCTCGGGCGAGGGGGCGATCAACCGCTTCGTGCACCTTGTCGAGGACGTCAGCGTGGAGCGCGAGCGCGAGCAGCGCCTGATCATGAGCGAGCGGCTCGCGGCGCTCGGGCAGATGGCCTCGGGCATCGCCCACGAGATCAACAACCCGCTGGCCTCCATCGGGGGCTGCGCGGAGGCCCTGCTGCGCCGCCTGGAGCGCGGCCAGATCGACCCGGCCCTCTTCGCCGACTACCTCGGCATCGTGCACGAGGAGGTCTTCCGCTGCAAGAAGATCACCACCGCGATGCTCTCCTTTGTCCGCCCGGGCGGTGCCGAGGATGCCGCCGTGGCGCCCCACGAGGCACTGGAGCGCGCGGTCGAGCTCATCGGCTTCCAGGGACGGCTGCAGGCCGTCGAGGTGGTCCGCGAGTACCCGGGCGACCTGCCGGCGGTCCGCGTCCGCGAGGACGAGATGCGCCAGGTGCTGCTCATCGTGCTGACGAACGCGCTGGATGCGATGCAGGAGGTCGGGACGCTGCGGCTGGGCGGGGCGGCGCACGAGGGCGGCGTCACACTGAGCATCTGCGACTCGGGCCCCGGGATTGCGCCGGAGGCGGCGGGCAAGCTCTTCACGCCTTTCTTCACGACGAAGGGGAACCGGGGCGGCACCGGCCTCGGTCTTTCAATCGCCCGGCGCATCATTGAGGAGCGGCAGGGCTCGATCGCCATCGAGTCGCCGCCCGGTGGCGGCGTCACCGTGCGGATTACCTTCCCGACCGCCTGAATCCCGCCCCCCCCGGTGATCGGGCATTCTGCCCGACGCTCGGGCGAAGTGCCTGAGATCCCCGCGGTATCCAAATCTGTAACTGACTGCTTTGGCTCGTCTTTCTCTTTGGCATATTCGGTGCATTTGCCCATCCGCGAGAAGCGCCGACATCGCGGACAGGCCGCGGTGGCGGCGGGGGGAGGGAGGCGAGATGGCGAAGGGAATGCAGATCGTGGTCTTCGGGATGGGCAAGGAGTTCTTCGGCGTACCGATCGATGAGGTCCACGAGATCGTCCGGGTCCCCGAGGTCACGGCGGTCCCGGAGGCGCCCCAGTTCCTCGAGGGGTTGATCAACCTGCGAGGGAAGATCCTGCCGGTGATCGACCTGCGCCGGCGCCTGCGCTTCGCGGAGTCCGCGCGCGACAAGCACACGCGGGTGCTCGTCTCCGAGGAGGGCGGGAAGCTCGTGGGGCTGCTCGTCGACGCCGTCTACGAGGTGATCCGCGTGGCGGACGGCGCCCTCGAACCGCCACCGGACATCGTCGCCGCGAGCGGGGTGGAGTACATCAGCGCGGTCGCGAAGGTCGACAGCCGCCTGATCTCGCTGCTGGACTTCCGCAAGGTCCTCGGCCTTGAGGATCTCAAGAGGGCGACGGCGCCGGCCCGCCAGTCGTCGGACACCCAGGCCGCCTGAGAGGGGGGGATCGACATGGGACTGGGCCGCCGCGCCTTCGCCGCGACGCTGCTGGCGGTTCTCGCCGCGTGGGCGGCGCTGCCGTCGCTGCTCGCCGCGCAGGAGACCGTGAAGCTCGGGCTGAACTACCCGCGCACGGGGCCGTACTTCACGCAGGGCCTCGATCAGTTCCGCGCCGCGCAGATGGCGGTCGAGGAAGTCAACGCCGCCGGCGGGATCCTCGGCCGGCGGGTCGAACTGGTCTGGCGCGACTCGCAGTCGAAGGTCGACGTCACGCGCCGCAACGTGCTCGAGCTCATCGAGCAGGAGCGCGTCGCGATGCTCTTCGGCGGCTCGGCCAGCAGCGTGGCGGTGGCCGCCGGCGAGATCGCCCAGCAGAAGGGCGTGCCGTTCTTCGGGACGCTGACCTACTCGACCGCGACGACGGGCACGGACGGGCACCGCTTCACGTTCCGCGAGTGCTACGACTCCTGGATGGGGGCCAAGGTGCTCTCGCGGTACCTGACGAAGCAGTTCGCGGGCCGGAAGTACTTCTACATCACCGCCGACTACACCTGGGGCTGGACGACCGAGGACTCGCTGCGCCGCCTGACGGGCACCACCGACACGGCGGCGCACCCCGGGGTCAGGACGCCGTTCCCGACCGCGACCGCGAAGGATTTCCGCGCGGCGCTGGAGCGGGCCGCCGCCGCGCGCCCCGACGTGCTCGTGCTCGTGCTCTTCGGCACGGACATGGTCAACACGATCAACATGGCCAACGGCCTCGGGCTCAAGCAGGCGATGCAGATCGTGGTGCCGAACCTGACCCTCGGCATGGCGGAGGACGCGGGGCCGCAGTCGATGGCGGGGGTCCTCGGGGCGCTGCCCTGGGCGTGGAACGTGCCGTACAAGTACGGCTACGCCGGGGGCCAGCGCTTCGTCGAGCGCTTCGCGGAGCGCTACAAGCGCTATCCCTGCACCTCGGGCGCGTCGGCGTACGTCATCGTCCAGGAGTACAAGGCGGCCGTCGAGCGCGCCGGCTCCTTCGACGGGCCGGCCGTGGTCCGCGCGCTCGAGGGGCACGCGTACACCCGGCTCAAGGACGCGCAGACCTGGCGGCCCTTCGACCACCAGTCGGTCCAGACCGTCTACGCCGTGCGCTGCAAGCCGGCGGCCGAGGTGCTGCGGGACAAGTTCAAGGAGGACTACTTCGAGATCCTCGACGCGCTGCCCGGCCAGGAGGCGGCGGTGACGCGCGAGGAGTGGCAGGCGTTGCGCGCGGCAGCGGGGAAGGCGCCGGCGCTCGAGAAGCTCCCCGGCGAATAGCCGCCGGCGGCGCGAAAGGGGGGTGCCGAGATGCGGTTCAAGGTGCGAGGGCTGCGGACGATCACGGCCAAGTTCATGGCCGTCACGGTCCTGCTCACGGTGGTCCTGCTCGGGGCGCAGGGGATCTACGTCGTGCGCAGCAACAACACGCTCGCCCGCGCCATGCTGCGCGCGCGCGGCGAGGCGATGACGAGCTTCATGGAGAAGATCGGCCTGACGTACATCAGCTTCTACAACATCGCCGCGCTGGACGCGTTCGCGCAGCAGGCCGCGAAGGACCCGGAGATCGCGTTCGCGGCCTACTACGACGACAAGGGACGGCCGCTGACGCAGGACCCGGAGCACTTCAAGGAGCCGCCGCTTGCCGCCGGAATGCTGGCCTTCGAGCGCGAGATCAAGAACGACGAGGGGCAGCTGCTGGGCCGCCTCAGGCTCCATTACGACCAGAGCGGCCTCCAGGCCGGCCTCCGCCGCGGCTACGTCACGGTCGCCGTCGGCGTGCTGCTGACCGTGCTGCTGTTCACCGCGGGGATGTACGCGCTCTCGCGCTGGGTCGTGAACCGCCCCCTGGCGCGGCTGGCGCGCACCGTCGGCACGGTCGCCGCGGGCGACCTCACGGCGCGCGCGGATGACGGCGGCGGGGACGAGATCGCCGATCTGGCGCGCGATGTCAACCGCATGATCGACGCGCTCGCGGTGCTCATCCGCCGGGTCAAGGACTCCTCGGACCGCATCGCGGAGGCCTCCAACCGGATCGCCGACACCGCGCTGCGCGTGGCCTCAGCCGCGCGCGAGACCGCGAGCACCTCCGAGCAGGCCGCCCGCCTCAACGAGTCGTCGGCGACCGCGGTCGAGGAGACCACGGCGACGATGCACGAGATGTCGACGAACATCCAGAACGTGGCCCGCAACAGCCAGGGCCAGGCGACGGCGGTGACCCAGACCTCGGCCTCGGTCGAGCAGATGGCCGTCGCCGTCGGCCGCATCGCCGCGACGGTGAGCGTGTTCGTCGATCTCTCGCAGCAGGCGCGCACCGCGGTCACCGACGGCCTCGGCGCGGTCGACAAGTCGGTGCGGGGGACCGACGAGATCAGTGCGGCGATCGTGCGCTCTGCGGACACGATCGGCGCGCTCGGCGGCAGGGTCGAGGACATCGGGCGGATCGTGGACGTCATCGACGAGATCGCCGAACAGACCAACCTGCTCGCGCTCAACGCGGCGATCGAGGCCGCGCGCGCGGGCGAGCACGGCCTGGGCTTCGCGGTCGTCGCCGACGAGGTCCGCAAGCTCGCGGAGCGCTCGGCGCGCTCGACGCGCGAGATCGCCGAGCTGATCTCGGGCATTCAGAAGGAGTCGCAGGCTGCGGTCCGGCTCATGGAGCGCTCGACGAGCCTCGTGGAGCGCGGCGTCGAGATGAGCCGGCAGGTGGGCGAGTCGCTGCACACGATCGAGGGGCACGTCGTGGAGGTCGACCGCTACGCCCGCGAGGTCGGGGCCGCCGTCCAGGAGCAGTCCCGCGGCAGCAGCCAGATCGCGAAGGCCGCCGAGAACCTGCGCGAGATCACGCACGAGATCAGCTCGGCGGCGGACGAGCAGGCCATGGCCGCCGAGCAGATCGTCAGGACGATGGAGCGCATGCGCGGACAGCTCCACGACGGCGCCGCCCAAGGGGCGACGCTCGCGAAGGCCGCCGACGAGCTGCACCGCACGAGCGCGACGGACCTCTCGGAGGCCGTGACCAAGCTGCGCGAGCAGTCGGAGGAGTTCCGGGAGATCGTCGGCGCCTTCACGCTCGAGCGGGAGGCGGCGGCGGAGACGCCGGCGGCGGCCCTCGGCGGGACGCGGCGGCTCCCGCGGGCGGCGTAGCGGCGGGCGGGCGGAGACGGGCGGAAACGACGGGCGGGCGGGGCGATGCTCACGCAGGAGGAGTTCTCCCTCTTCCGGAACCTGATCTACCGGGAGTCGGGCATCTACCTGCAGGAGGGCCGGCGGGAGTTCCTGGAGTACCGGCTGCGCCGGCGCATGCAGAGCACCGGCGCGGCGAGCCCGTACTGGTACTACCGCCACCTGCTCGGGGCCCCCGAGACCGAGCTGCCGGAGCTGCTCGAGCTGCTGACGATCAACGAGACCTCGTTCTTCCGCAACCAGGCGCAGTTCGACCTGCTGCGCGAGACGGTGCTGCCGGCCCTCGCCCGCGCCAAGGCGCGCTCGCCGCTGCCGCGGCTGCGCGTCTGGTCCGCGGGCTGCTCGACCGGCGAGGAGCCCTACTCGATCGCGATGACGCTGCTCGAGCAGCTGGGGCAGCTGGGGCAGCCCGAGGGGTGGGAGCTGCGCGTCTTCGCCTCGGACCTGAACATGAGGGTCCTCGCGGCGGCGCGGCGCGGCTGCTACCAGGCCGCGCGCGTGCGCGACGGCGTCGGCGAGCCGCTGCTGCAGCGGTACTTCGAGCAGCGCGGCGAGCAGTACGCGGTGCGCGAGTCGCTGCGCCGGCTCGTGGTCTTCGACTTTCACAACCTCAAGCACGAGAACGGCCTGCGCGACCTGGACGTGATCTTCTGCCGCAACGTGCTGATCTATTTCGATCAAGAGGAGCAGCGCAAGGTAATCGACCGGTTCCACCGCAACCTGGCGCCGGGCGGGTTCCTGTTTCTCGGGCACTCCGAGAGCCTGCAAGGCGTGGACTCGCGCTTCGAGTTCGTGTTCGACCGCAAGGGCGCGGCCTACCGCAAGCCCGTGGAGGTGACGTCGTCGTGAGGATCCTGCTGGCGGAGGACGAGCGCAACTTCGGCCGTGTGCTGGAGGCGGAACTGAGCGAGATCGGGCACGAGGTCGACCTGGTGCCCGACGGCGTGGAGGCCGTGCTGCGCTGCATCGAGCGCGAGTACGACTTCGCGCTGCTGGATATCAAGATGCCGCGGCTCGACGGGATCAACGCCCTGCGCATCATCAAGCGGCTGCGCCCGGGGCTGCCGGCGATCACCTACTCGGGCAACGCCGGCAGCGGCGAAATGGCGGAGTCGATCCGCGCCGGCGCGATCCGCTGCCTGACCAAGCCGCTGGCCATCGCGCGGCTGCGCGAGGAGATCGAGCACCACGCGGCGCGGCGACAGGGGACGGGCCGGTGAGCGCCCGGCTCGAGCACCTCGACGCGGAGGAGGTCCGGGAACTCCGGCGCCTGTTCCTCGCGCAGTCGGGCGAGCTGCTCGAGCAGATGCAGGAAACCCTGGTGGCGCTCGAGCGCGACGGGCTCGACGGCGAGGGCGTGCGCCTGGTGAAGCGCGCGCTGCACACGGTCAAGGGGGACGCGACGTCGATGGGCTTCGAGGCGGTCGGCCTGCTCTGCCACCGCCTCGAGGACGTGCTCGCGATCGCGGCGGCCGAGCCCACGCGTGCCGCCGCGGCCCTGGAGACGTTGTTTGCGGGAGCCGACGGCCTCGCCGCGATGCTTGCCGCCCTGGCGGCGGGAGAGGAGCCGCAGCCGCCGGCGGCGGCCGAGGAGCGCTGCGAGGCCTTTCTCATGGCCGAGCGCGCGCCGGCCGCGCGCATGGCTCCGCTCTCGCCGGAGGAGCGGCTGGAGGCGGCGGCGGCCACGGGGCGGGGGCTCGGGCTGTTCTTCGTCGAAGCCGCCGTGCACCCCG
>DATDCY010000085.1 GCA_036524115.1 bacterium
GTAAGCCCTGAAGGATCGCCCCTACGAACTTTTAGGAAGCTGCTTGTGGCGGCCAGTCCACATGATTTTTTTACCACTCTGATACGGTTGTTCGATCATGACCGTCTTTTTCCAGCCTTTTCAACTGGGCCTCGTCGGCGCGCGCCGCGCCGGCGAGCGCGCACCAGGCGGCGAGCGCCGCGGCGGCCAGCGGAGCGCGTCGGGTCCGTGCCATCACCAGAGCGTGTAGCGGAAGACGACGTCGAGACTGTAGATGCCCTGGCGCAGCTCCTGGCCCCAGAGCGAGAGGTAGTCCAGCACGTAGTACTGCACGAGGACCTGCTGGTCCTCCGTGGCGCCGAGGTTCTGCGAGTAGCTCACGAACATGCGGTCCGACAGGCGCGTCCCGAGCGTGACTTTCGCCGAGACGCGGTTGTCGTCCCGGACGACCGGCTCGAGCTGGAGCACCTCCAGGCCCATCGAGCTGCGCGCCTCGTCGCCGAGGGCGTTGACGAGCGGCTCCGTCGTGAAGACGGCGGCGCCGACGCTCGAGGAGAGCCCGCCGCCGCGCGAGAGCCCCTTGCGGGTCTCGCCGATCGTCAGGAGCGCCACCAGGTCGTCCTGGCTCATCGCAGGCAGCGAGACGAGGTGGTAGGAGGGGTCGTTGAGCGGGCCCTCCATCAGGAAGAGGATCTGCGTCTCGCCCACGCTCGTCGAGGCCTGCACGTCCAGGACGGGGACCTTGGCCGGAGGCACGAAGCGCAGCGAGCCGCTCTCGAGCTGGAACTGGCGCGAGAGGTAGAAGGCCTCGCCCCTGATGGCCGTGATCTCGCCGCGCACCACGGGCGAACCGAGGGTCCCGCCGACGTCCAGCGCCACCGCCGCCTCGATCTTGGCCATCTTGTTGGCGATCCAGACGTTGTCGGTGGCGCGCACCTTGATGTCGAGCGCCAGCCGCGAGAGGTCGGCGCCGGCATCCGGGCGCGCTCCGCCCGCGCCGTCGTCGCCGCGCGTCGAGACGAGCGCGGGCGGCTTCTCGGTGAACTCGCGCAGGTAGCGCGCCTTGAGGACGCGCACCTCGCCGGCGAGCGTCAGCGCCCCCAGCTCGCCCTGAAGCGCCAGCCGCAGGTCGGCCTGCGCCTTGAGCCCGTCGGCGAGCTCGACGACGATGCCGTCGCCGCGCAGCTCGAGGCCGACGCGGCCGGGCGCGCTCCAGACGAGCGAGCCCGAGAGCGCCACCCTGCCGCCGCCAGTCTGTCCCGTGAGCTCGATCGACTCGATCCGGTCCGCGCCCAGCTGCAGCCGGCCGTTGACGCCCGTGACCTTCGCGGGGAGCTGGCGCACGAACAGCTCCGCGTCGACGACCTCGACGCTGCCGGAGATGGCGGGGGACGCGATGGGGCCGGAGAGCCCGAGCCGCACCTGCACCTGGCCGCGCATCTCCCGGGCCGCCGGCACGCGCCCGCGGAAAAGCGCCAGGTCCAGCCGCCCCTCCACCCGCGCGTCCACCGTGCCCGCGTCGAGCGCGTAGCTCCCGCTGCCCCGGAAGGCGCCGCCGCCGATCGTCCCGGCCAGGTCCACCGCCCGCAGGGTGCGCCCCTGCAGCTCGACCCGCCCGGTCACCCGTTCGAGCGGCTCGGGCAGCGCGCGGACCTTGACGAACGCCTCGCGCACCGCCAGGCTCCCCTCGGGGGCCGGCGCCTCCCAGGGGCCGCGGAGGGTCAGCTGCAGATCCCCCGTGCCGTCGACCTCCTCGAGCTCCGGCCAGTACTCGGCGAAGAACGCCAGGTCCACCGCGCCCTCCGCGCGCAGGTCCCACCCCGACTGCGGGTGCCCGGTGCCCGAGAGATCGAGGCGGTACTGGTCGCCCGCGAGGCGGAAGTCCTCCAGCCGCAGCCCGCCGTCGCGCCAGGAGACGCGCACCGGCGCGCGGTTCTGCAGGGTCTGGCCCGAGGCCTGGAGCCAGAGGGTGTCCAGCACCAGGTCGGCGGAAACCGACTCGGGCTCGCGCAGCCGCCCGTGCGCGACGACGCGGCCCGCCGCCAGGAACGACGCCCCGCCGACGAGCCGCGCGAGCCCCGGCGGCAGCGCGGCCGTGCCGGAGCGGACGAGCTCGGGCGCCAGCTGGCGCAGCTCGAGGTCGGACTCGAACCGCCAGCCCTGGTGCGGCTCCACGACGGCGCGCAGCCGGTTCTCCTGGGTCCCGACCCACCCCGTGAGCACCGCCTTGCCCCCGCGGTAGTCGACCTCCAGCTCGCCGCCGCGGAAGTCGAGCCCGCCGTAGCGCAGCTGCGACGCGCGCAGGCTCCCCTGCAGCTCGAGCGCCTCCAGCGGCCCGCTCACCCGCCCGCGCAGCGAGCCGCGAAGGTCGAGGCTGGAGCCGGGGACGACGTCCGCCGCGTCGAACGCCGCGCTCTCGAACTCTCCGGCGAGCGTCCGGCCCTCGCGCAGCTCGCCGTTGAAGGCCAGCTCCGTGGCGCCGCGGCGCAGCCGCAGCGACTCGACGCGCAGCCGACGAGCCGCGTAGGCGAAGGAGGCCGACGCGGTGTCGACGATCGCCTTGCGGAAGCGCAGGTCCTTCCCGGTGATCCTGCCGGCGGCGACCGGTTCGGCGAGCGTCCCGCGGACGCTCAGCGTCGCCGCGAGCCTCCCCGCGAACTGCTCGACGCCGGCGTCGAGCAGCCGCGCGCCCTCCTGCAGCGAGAGGTCCTCGAGCGTGCTCTCGAGCGCCAGCGCCCCCGAGGCCAGCTCGACCCTCCCCTGCGCGCCGCCGCGGCCGCCCGGCCAAGCGAACGAGCACTCGGCCAGGGTCAGGGCCGCGGCCGAGAG
>DATDCY010000086.1 GCA_036524115.1 bacterium
CGGCTGGCCGGAGAGGTTCATCAGGTAGTCGACGGGGACGGCGAACAGCGCCGCGGCCACGAGGGCGTTGTCGACGCCGAAGAGCCGGCGCGCCAGCAGGACGGTGCCCACGAGGAACAGCGCGCTCACGAGCCAGGAGAAGGCGCCGAGCGTCAGCGTGGAGGCCCCGAAGAGCTTGAACATGGCGGCGATGATGTAAGCCCCCGCCGGCCCCATCCAGGCCTGCCCCGAGTAGAAGATCGGCCGCTCGCCGTGCAGGATGTGCATCGCCTGCAGCGCCGACGAGGCGGGCGCGAAGCGCTCGAGCTGCAGCGGGTAGGCGGCGAAGAGGCGGTACCCGAGGCCCAGCGCGAGCAGCAGGAGCAGCAGGCGGGCCTTGGCGCGCGGCGTCATCGCGTCTTCCGGCCCGCCGTTGCGTCGGCGGCGGCCGCCTCCTCGAACGTCCGGCCGAGCAGGGCCAGCCGCGTGCGCAGGTACTTCTTCAGGGTGTCCACGTCCCGCTCCCACGTCCACCCCTCGGCCAGCGGCCAGCGCCGGTAGTTGCGGCCCACCGCCTCGGCGAGCTCGGTCTCCAGCCCGCCGATCCGCCGCATCAGCTCCTGCTCGGAGAGCCGCTCCCGCCGCAGCGTCCGCCAGCGCTCGAGGACCCGGCGGCTGTAGCCCGGCAGGTCGGCGTGCAGGCGGTGGACGAGCGCGTTCGACGCCAGCTCCGTGCCGTAGAAGGACATGTCGGCGTCCCACGGGACGATGAAGAACCGCGCGCCGGGGCCGCCCTGGCGGGCGAGGTACAGGTTGTAGTTGCGCCCCTCCATGTCGGCGCGCAGCAGCAGGAGGATCTCGAAATCCATGATCTCGTCGACGTCGACCAGCGCCTCGATTCCCTCGCGGAAGGCCGCCGGCGTCGAGTTGCCGACGAACCTCACGAGGCGGTCGTAGGGACCCCAGAACTCGCCGCCTCGCCAGTCGGGGACCTTCTGGACATAGGCGTCGCGCTGGATCTGCGTGAAGCTCGCCGAGCCGCCCTTGGCCTTGTAGAGCACGGGCCGGTCGGGGCCGGCGGCCTTCTTCGGGAAGCCGAGCAGATCGCCGTCCACCCGGTCGGTCAGGTTGTAGATCCCCTTGTAGTCGCCGTTGACCACCAGCTCGACGTAGCGGATGTGCGGGGCGAAGCGCGGCTTCCCCGGCTCGGAGAAGCTGCGGAAGAGGTCGTAGACGAGCCGGTCGCGCATCAGCGCCACGTCCCGCCACGCGGAGGTCAGCAGCAGCAGCCGCGTGCGGCCGATGCCGGGGACCTCCTGCGGGCGGTCGAACTCGACCCGGTAGTAGACCTTCCTGCCGGCGTTCTTGACGAGCACGCTGTTGCCGCGCAGGCGGAACTTCCCCGGCTGCAGGCCGTCGCGGCGGCCGTCCGCCTCGATGAGCTCGGCCACGCAGGGGATCGCGGCGGCGCGCCGCGGGTCGCCCTCCGACTCGACGCGCAGCACCGGCAGGCGCCGCGCGGGCACGCCGAACGAGAGGTCCCTGGTCCGGGTCGCGCCTCCGCGCGCGACGCTCACGCGCAGGCCCGCCGTGACCGACCTCCCCGCCTGCGGCGTCACGTGCCCGGCGGCCGACAGCACCTCCGGCGTGAGACTCGCGAACGAGAGCGTCGCGCCGTTGACCGTGGCCGGCGGGAGCTTCAGGTCCCCGACGATGAGCGAGGCGTGCGGGTTGTCGCCGAGGAAGATCTCCTCCCGGACGAAGTCGCCCACCCGGGCAACGACCGCCTCGTCGGACCGCGGGGTGCGGTCGAGCGCCGCATCCTCGAGGAGCCGGCGCTGGCGCCGGATCTCGTGCACGATCTCCCGGCTGGTGAGCGGACTCTTCCGATCGCTGCACAGGGGCGCCTTGAGCCGGCCGGCGATCCGGTCGAACTCGGCGAGGGCCTGGTCGCGGAAGAACGGCAGCCGCGTGATCAGCTCGCGCCACTGCTCGGCTTCGCCGCGCCAGAAGGACCCCTTGTCGCCCGAGAGGTCCGCGGCGAGGTACAGGCCGTCGAACGAGCCGTTGGTGCTGACGGCGACGATCTCCGGCGCCGCCGGCGGCAGCCCGCAGTCACGGGCGAGCTTCGCGGCCAGCGCGTCGAGCAGGTAGGGCGCGCCCTCGACCGGGCGCAGCAGCAGCTTGCGCTCCGGCTCGCCGTCCGCATCCAGCAGTTCCAGCGTGAAGGTCCGCTTTGACGACGTCTCCGGCCCCGTCTGCCGGCCGGCGACCAGTTCCATGACGGCGCTGCGGCGGCGGCCGCGCACGAGCAGATCGACCTTGCGCTTGTCGGAGGTTGCCGGCGCGTTGAGGCCGTTGTCCGCCGTGTCGTTGAACCAGGCGTTGAAGTGCCGGACGTCGTTCCGCGAGAGCTCCAGCGCGTAGGAGGGCAGCCCAGCCGAGTA
>DATDCY010000087.1 GCA_036524115.1 bacterium
CGCTCGCCGCCGCCGGCGCCGGCGCCGGCGGCGACGTGGTGCGCGCGGGCGCCGCGCTGGTTCGACGGGCGCGCGGCGCGTCGGTGCTGGTCACCCGCGGCGAGCACGGCATGAGCCTCTTCGAGCCGGGCCATGCGCCCCTGCATATCCCGACCGTTGCGCGGGAGGTCTTCGACGTCACCGGCGCGGGGGACACCGTGGTGGGTGTCCTGGCGCTGGCGCTGGCCCGCGGGGCGCGGCTGGGGGCGGCCGCGCGGCTGGCCAACCTCGCCGCTGGCATCGTCGTCGGCGAGTTCGGCACGGTGCCTGTCACTCGCGAGCAGCTCCTGGCCGACCTCGAGGACGCGCCGCCGCCGTCGGCGTAGGCGCGGAGGAGCGGGGGCGTGCGCGTCGTCGTCGCAATCCCTGCCCGCATCGGCTCCACGCGCCTTCCGGCCAAGGCCCTGGCGGACATCGGCGGCGAGCCGATGGTGGTGCGCGTCTGGCGGCGCTGCTCGCGCGTGCGCGGCGCCGACCGCGTCCTGGTCGCCACCGACGACCGCGCGATCGCCTCCGCCGTGGCGGCGGCCGGCGGCGAGGCGGTGCTGACGGGCGAGTACCCCTCCGGGACCGACCGGATCGCCGCTGCCGTCGCCGGGGACCCGGGCGATCTCGTCGTCAACGTCCAGGGCGACGAGCCTTTCGTCGACCCGGCCTCCGTCGAGGCACTCGTGGCGAGCTTCGCGGGCGAGCCGGCGCAGGAGGCCGCGACGCTCGCCACGCCGGTGCGCACCGCCGACGAGCTCTACGCGCCTTCGGTCGTCAAGGTGCTGGCGGGCCGCGACGGGTACGCGGTCAGCTTCTCGCGGTACCCCATCCCGTGGCGCGAGGGGCTGTGGGACGTGGGACCCGACGGGTGGCGGCGGCCGGCGGCCCCCGCCAAAACGGCGGGCTACCTGCGGCACATCGGCATGTACGCCTACCGCGCGGCGTTCCTCGCACAGCTCACGCGGCTGGAGCCCACCCCGGGCGAGCGGGCGGAGCGGCTCGAGCAACTGCGGATCCTGGAGCACGGGCGGCGCATCCGCGTGGTCGTCGTGCCCGAGGCGGGACTCGCCGTCGACACGGCCGCGGACCTGGCCGAGGCGCGCCGCCGCGCCGCGCGCGAGAGGGACTGAAGAGCCGTCAGCCGGCAGGCGCCGGGGGCGCCGCCGGCGTCTGCTGCGTCCCCTTGCCGCGGCGCAGCAGATCCTGGACCCGGATGGCCCAGATGCTGACCTCGAAGAGCAGGAACAGGGGCACCGAGACGAGCGTCTGCGAGAAGACGTCCGGCGGACTGAGCACCGCGCCGATGACGAAGCTCACGAGCAGCACGTACTTGCGGTTCTTCGCCAGCTGCGCCGCCTTGATGATGCCCATCCGGGCGAGCAGCAGCATGACGAGCGGGATCTGGAAGATGAGCCCCGCGGTCGCCATGACGAGGCACGCCGACGAGACGTACGAGGAGACGGCGAGCATCGGCTTGACCTCCTCGCTCGAGTAGCCGGACATCAGGTAGCGGAGCATGAACGGCAGCGCGAAGTAGTACGCGAGCGCGGCGCCGGCGACGAAGAGGATCGTCGAGGCGACCACGAGCGGCCCGATCAGGCGCCGCTCGTGCCGGTAGAGGCCCGGCGCGATGAAGGCCCAGATCTGGTAGAGGACCACCGGCGACGCGAGGAAGAGGCCGGTCCAGAGGCCGAGCTTCAGGAAGGTCATGAAGCCCTCGGTGAGGCGGATCATCACCAGCGGTGTGTTCGGCAGCGCGGTCTTCAGCGGCACGGTCAGCCAGGAGAAGATCTTGTCCACCTGGGAGTAGGCCAGGCCGAAGGCGACGAGGACCGCCAGCAGGGCCTTGACCAGGCGGCTGCGCAGCTCCTCCAGGTGGCTGAGGAACGACTGGCGCTCGCCCGGGGTCTTCGGCGCCTCAGCCGCGTCCATGCTCGTCCTTCCCGCCGCCCGCTTCCGGGGCCTGCGGCGCGGCAGTCTCCCCCGGCGCCTCAGGCGGCGCGCATGTCGGCGTCGGGGCCGACGGCGGCTGAGCCCCGTAGGGGAACGGGGCGGGCGCGGGGGGCGTCGTGAGCAGCGACTCCGCCGGCGGTGGCGGGGCGCCGCCGGGCGGCGGGGGGGGAGGCAGATCCATGAGGCTGCGCCGGAACTCGTCGGTCTGGAGGTCGACCTCGACGGTGCGCTTCATGTCGTCGAAGGCGCGCCGGAACTCCGCGTACCCCTTGCCGAGCGCGCGCGCGATCTCCGGCAGTCTCTTGGGCCCGACCACGATGAGGGCGATCGCGCAGATGAGCACGATCTCCTGCATGCCGATGCCGAACACGTCCACCTCCGGCGCGGAACTTCCGCGCATGTCGCAAAAATGGGATGTTAGAGAAGCCCCCGGGGGGTGTCAAGGACGGGAGGTCCCGCGGGAGGTCGTGCGCGGGCAAGCGGGGCCGCGCGTCGCCGGAACGCTTGACGCGACGCGCCGCGACCCGCTAGGTTCTGCGGCATGGGTGCAAGCGGCGGGATGCGCGCGTTCCTGGCGGGTGAGCACGGCCGCCGCATCGTCGGGGCCCTCGCGGTGCTGGCCGGCGTGACCGTCTGCGCAACCGCGGGCTTCATGCTCATCGAGGGCTGGAGCCTGCTGGACGCGTTCTACATGGCGGTGATCACGATGACGTCCGTGGGCTTCGGCGAGGTGCACCCGCTCACGCCCGCGGGAAAGATCTTCACGGTGGCGGTGATCCTCGGCGGCGTTGCGATCGTCGCGATGTTCCTCAGCTACGGTTCGCAGGTGGTCTTCGCGGGGCAATTCGAGAGGTTCATGGGGAGGCGCAGGATGGAGAAGGAGATCGCGCGGCTGCGGGACCACTACATCATCTGCGGCTACGGCCGCATGGGGCGGGTTATCTCGCGCGAGTTCGCCAAGAAGCCGGTGCCGTTCGTCGTCGTCGAGAACAGCCCCGAGGTCTTCCGCGAGATCGACCCCGGGATGCTCTGCATCGCCGGCAACGCCGAGGAGGACTCCGTGCTCGCCGCCGCGGGCATCGAGCGCGCCCGCGGACTGGTGACGGTCGTCTCCTCCGATGCCGACAACGTCTACATCACGCTCACGGCCGCCGGCCTGCGGCCCGACCTCTACATCGTGGCGCGCGCCGGCGACGAGGCCGCCGAGCGCAAGCTGCTGCGGGCCGGGGCCTCGAAGGTCGTCTGTCCCTACGCGATCGGCGGCACCGGGATCGCCAACGCCATCCTGCGGCCCGCCGTCGTGGACTTCATCGAGCTGGTCACGCGGCGCGAGCACCTCGAGCTGCAGATGGAGGAGGTGCTGATCGCCCCCGGCTCGGCTCTGGCCGGCCGCACGGTCCTCGAGACCGGCCTGCGCCAGCGCTACGGCGCGATCGTCGTCGCCGTCAAGCAGGGGGACGAGCGCATGCGCTTCAACCCGGCGCCGGAGGACCGGCTCGCGGCGGGCGACCGGCTCATCGTGCTTGGCGCCGGCGACATGCTCGACGCGATCGGCAAATTGGCCGCGGGCTGAAAACGGGCCCATCGGCGGCTCCTTGCCCGCGCGAGCCTTGCGAGTGCGGGAGATGCCTGCGGCGGCCACAAGGCCGCCTCAGCATCCGCCTCGTCGCCCTCCTTGCATCTGACCCCTTTTGAGCCTGCGGCCGGTGTCGGAAGGACACGGTCCGGATCAGGCCCGGTGTCAGTGCGCCGTGGCCGGCTGTGAGCCGGCGAGGAGCTCCTCGAGGTCGTACTCGCGCCGCGCACCGGCCTCCCCGAAGTCGTAGTGGGCGAGCGCCTCGCGCAGCACCTCGTCCATCGTCTCCGCCTGGATGAAGGTCAGCGCCTTGCGCACGTGCCCCGGCAGGTCCTTGAGGTCCTTGGCGTTCTCCTTCGGGATGATCACCCGGGCGATGCCCGCGCGGTGCGCCGCCAGCGCCTTCTCCTTGAGGCCGCCGATCGGCAGCACCCGCCCGCGCAGCGTGATCTCGCCGGTCATCGCCAGGTCGTGGCGCACCGGGACCCGGGTCAGCGCCGAGGTCAGCGCCGTGCAGATCGTGATCCCGGCGGACGGCCCGTCCTTGGGGATCGCGCCCTCGGGGACGTGGATGTGGATGTCGAGCTTGTGCGCGAAGTCCGCGGGCAGGCCGAAGAAGCGTGCCCGCGAGCGCAGCCACGAGAGCGCGGCCTGCGCCGACTCCTGCATCACGTCGCCGAGCTTGCCCGTGAGGATGAGCTTGCCGCGGCCGGCCATGAGCGTGGCCTCGATCGCGAGCAGGTCGCCCCCGGACTCCGTCCACGCCAGCCCGGTGGCGATGCCCACGCCCTCGCGCTGCTCGGCCTTGCCGCGGTGGTAGCGCGGCACCCCGAGGTAGCGCTCGAGCGCCGGCACCGTGACGACGGTGCGCCGGTCGCGCGGGCCGCGGACGACCCGCCGCGCCACCTTGCGGCAGATCGCGGCGATCTCGCGCTCGAGGCTGCGCACGCCCGCCTCGCGGGTGTAGCGGTGGATGAGCTCGCGCAGCACCGCGTCCGAGATGGCGAGGTTGCCGGCCGCGAGCCCGTTGGCCTCGAGCTGCTTGGGCAGCAGGTGGCGGCGCGCGATCTGGACCTTCTCGAGGTCGGTGTACCCCGGCAGCGCGATGATCTCCATGCGGTCGAGCAGCGGCGGCGGGATGGCGAAGGTCGAGTTGGCGGTGGTGATGAACATGACCTCCGAGAGGTCGAAGTCCACCTCGAGGTAGTGGTCGCTGAAGGTGCAGTTCTGCTCCGGGTCGAGCACCTCGAGCAGCGCGCTCGCAGGGTCGCCGCGGAAGTCCGTGCCCAGCTTGTCGATCTCGTCGAGCAGGAAGACGGGGTTGCGGCTCTTGGCCTTCTTCAGCGACTGGATGACCCGCCCGGGCAGCGCGCCGATGTACGTGCGGCGGTGCCCGCGGATCTCGGCTTCGTCGCGCACGCCGCCGAGCGAGAGGCGCACGAAGTTGCGCCCCATGGCCCGCGCGATCGAGCGCGCCAGCGAGGTCTTGCCGACGCCCGGCGGCCCGACGAAGCAGAGGATCGGGCCGCGGATCTTCTTCACCAGCTGCGTCACCGCGAGGTACTCGAGGATGCGCTCCTTGACCTTCTCGAGGCCGGCGTGGTCCTCATCCAGGATCTTCGCCGCGGCGCGCACGTCCAGCTTGTCCTTCGTGCGCGCGCTCCAGGGCAGCGAGACGAGCCAGTCGAGGTAGTTGCGCACGACCGTGGCCTCGGCCGAGAGCGGCGGCATCTGCTCGATCTTCTTGAGCTCGCGCGCCGCACGCTCTGCGGACTCGGGGCTCATCTTCGCGGCCTTGACGCGGGCGCGCAGCTCCTCGATCTCGCTCTTGAACTCGTCCTTCTTGCCGAGCTCCTTCTGGATCGCCTTCATCTGCTCGACGAGGTAGTACTCCTTCTGCGTCTTCTCCATCTGGCGCTTGACCTTGCCGTGGATCTTGCGCTCCACGAGCATGATCTCGATCTCGGCGCCGAGCAGGCGCAGCAGCTGCTCGAGGCGCTCGGCCGTGCCGGTCGTCTCGAGCAGGGCCTGCTTGTCCTGGTTCTTGACGAGCAGGTTGGCGCTGACGGTGTCCGCCAGCTTGTCGGCCTCGGCGATCCCCGCGACCGTCACCAGCAGCTCGGCCGGGATCTTGCGGCTGAGCTTGACATACTTCTCGAACTGCTCGAGCACCGAGCGGCGCAGGGCCTCGAGCTCGCGCCCGCCCTCGCCCGACAACGACGCCAGCGGCCCGATGCGCGCAGTGAGGTGGGTGCCGCCCGCGGAGACCGCCTCGAGGCGCACCCGCTCCACGCCCTCGACGAGGATCTTGACCGTGTTGTCCGGGAGCTTGAGCACCTGGAGGATCTCGGCCCGCACCCCGACCTCGAAGATGTCCGCGGGCTCCGGGTCGTCGACGGCGGCCCGCCGCTGGGTGGCGAGCACGAGCTGCTTGTCGGCGGCCATCGCGGCCTCGATGGCGGCGATCGACTTGGCACGGCCGACGAACAGCGGGACGACCATGTGGGGGAAGACGACTATGTCGCGCAGCGGCAGGAGCGGAAGCTCCGGCGTCTGCGGGGACTGCGTGGTTTCACTCATGGCAGTAGACCACCTTTCCTCGGCACGTTACGCCTGCGAAGTTCGATGCGCCCCGCGGCGCCGGCGATTCACGCGGCGGGCTCGCCGAGAAGCTGCGCGATGCGCGACTTGAGCTCCGTGAGGTCGGCGGACTTGACGACGTAGCCGTCGGCGGACCAGGTGCCGAAGTTCGAGCGGAACTCGCCGTACGCCGTCACGAGGATCACCGGCAGGTCCGGCTGACGCTCCTTGACCAGCCCGAGCGCCTCGATCCCGTCGGGCCCCTCCGCCAGGCGGATGTCCAGCGTCACCAGGTCGGGGCGCTCAGTCTCCAGCAGCGCCTCCGCCTCGCGCCAGGACGCCGCCGTGAGCACGCGGTAGCCGGCCTCGCCCAGTTCATCGGCGTAGAGCCTGCGGATGTTCGGCTCGTCGTCGACGATCAGGACCGTCCTCACGCCAGCCTCCGCCGCTTCAAGGCCGCTCGACCCGGGCCTCGCGCAGGAACCGCGCGGCCTCCTCGGGCGGCGTGGGGTTGATGAAGAACCCCGAGCCCCACTCGAAGCCGGCGATCTTCGAGAGCTTGGGCATGATCTCGATGTGCCAGTGGTAGTACTCGTTGTCCTCCTCGCGGAAGGGGCTCGTGTGCAGGATGTAGTTGTAGGCCGGCCCCTCGAGGACGCCGTCGATGCGCCGCAGCGTCTCCTGGAGGATGCCCGCCAGCGCGACGAACTGCTTCGGGGACGCGTCCTCGAAGGAGGAATCGTGCTTCTTGGGCAGGATCCAGCTCTCGAAGGGGAAGCGCGGGGCGAACGGCGCGAGCACGACGAAGTCCGAGTTCTCGCCGATGATCCGGGTCCCGGTGTCCAGCTCCTGGCGGACGATGTCGCAGAAGACGCAGCGCTCCTTGTAGCGGTAATAGGTGAGCGAGCCGTCGACCTCCTCGCGCACGCGCTTGGGCACGATCGGCAGCGCGATGAGCTGCGAGTGCGAGTGCTCGAGGGTCGCCCCGGCGCTGATCCCGTGGTTCTTGAAGATGAGCACGTAGCGGAACCGCAGGTCGCGCTTGAGGTCCATGATGCGGTCGCGGTAGGCCCAGAGCACGTCCTCGACGCTCTTGAGGCTCATCGTCGCCAGCGTCGCCTCGTGGTCCGGCGTCTCGATGATCACCTCGTGGGCGCCGATCCCGTTCATCTTGTCGAACATCCCCTCGCCGACGCGGTCGAGGGCGCCCTCGATCTGCAGGGCGGGGAACTTGTTCGGGACGACGCGCAGCTTCCAGCCCGGCTTGTTGGGAGGCGTGCCGTTGTCGCGGTAGGCGAGGATCTCGGCCGGGGTGGTGTGCTCGTTGCCGGCGTCGAACGGACAGAACCCTCCCTCGCGGCGGTTCTCGTGGGGGAGAATGAAATCGGACGGCCGCTTCCCGCGGTCGCTGGAGATGATGACCCAGCGCCCGAGGATCGGGTCCTTCCGCAGCTCAGGCATCGCGTTCCTCCCGGCCTCGCGCCCGTCTCCCGGGGGCGAGGGTTGTCATTGCGTCAGGACAGGATATAGTGAGGGCGCTATGAAGACAAGACCGACGGATTCCCCCGGGGAAGCGGGCGAACGGCGCCGCTTCCTGCGCCTGCTGGCGGGCGGCGTCGCCGGTGGGTGCCTGGCGGCTCTGGCCCCGTCAGCGGCGCGCGCATTCAGCACCATGCGGGCCGACCCGACCGTGACGACAAAGCGCTTCTTCTTCGCACAGTTGCAGCTGCAAGGCGGCGTCAACCCCTACCCGTCGGCGGCGGCCGAGTTCGTGCGCGAGCTCGAGCGGATGACGAGCGTGGAGGCCGGCCCCGACCGGGTCGATCTCGGCGTGGCCGACCCGCGCCTCTTCTCCTACCCGTTTCTCTGCCTCTCCGGGACGCGGGACTTCCCGCCGTTGGCAGAAGCCGACGTCGCGCGGCTGCGCACCTGGCTCGAAGCCGGCGGGACGCTGCTGGCTGACGACGCAGCCGCGATCCCCGGGTACGGCTTCGACGCAGCGGTCCGCCGCGAGCTCGCCCGCATCCTCCCCGGGGTGCCGCCGGAGCGGCTGGGGCCCGACCACACGGTGTTCAAGTCGTTCTTTCTCGTGCGCACGGTGTCCGGGGCGCGCGTGGTCAGCCCGTTCCTGGAGGGGGTCACCATCCAGGGGCGGACGGCCGTCATCCTCTCGCCGAACAACCTGCTCGGCGCGTTCGCGCGGGATCCGCTCGGCCGGTGGGTCGAGCCGTGCGCGCCCGGCGGCGAGCGCCAGCGCCGGCTCGCGTTCCATCTCGGGGTGAACATCGTGATGTACGCGCTCTGCTCCGACTACAAGCAGGACCGCATCCACGTCCCGTTCCTCCGCCAGAGGAGCTAGCCGGCGCCGGGACTGCCGCACCGCTCGATGGTTCACGCCCTCTCGTTCCCGACGGAGATCGCCCGCGCCTGGGCCGCCGGCGCGCTCCTGCTGCTGGCGGCGGTCGCGCTCTGGCAGTTCCTCGCGCTGCGCACCCGGGTGGCGGTTCCCCGTGCGCTCGCCCTGGCGGTGCTGCGCGCCGCCGCGCTCGCGCTCGTCCTGGTCCTGCTCGCCGGCCCGCGACGGGTCCTGCGCAGCGTCAGCAGGGAGAGCCGGCCGGTTGCGGTCCTCGTCGACACCTCCCAGAGCATGGGGCTGCGCGGCGGGCTGGAGGGGACGCGGCTGGACCGCGTGCGCTCGTTCCTCGGGAGCGAGGACTTCAAGGCGCTGGCCGGGGAGTTCCCCCCGCGCTTCATGGCCTTCGCCGCGGCCGCCGCCCCGGTGCCTCCCGACGGCCTCGGGGCGCTGCGCGCGGACGGCCCGCGCACGGACATCGCCGGAGCGGTGAGCGCGGCCGGGGGCGCCGGGGCGC